>NZ_AQOH01000147.1 GCF_000364705.1 Pseudomonas fuscovaginae SE-1
CGGGGAACAGGGCCGTGGCTTCGCCGTGGTCGCGGACGAAGTGCGCAGCCTGTCGCAACGCACCCAGAGTTCCACCGCACAGATCGCCAGCACCGTCGACAGCCTGCGGACCAATGTGAGCCAGGCCGTGGCATTGATGGAGGCGGCCTGTGTCCAGGCGCAGAACGACGCCGAGTCGGTGACCGGGTTGGGTCAGCGCCTGGTGGAAATCGCCAGCGCGGTGCAGAGCGTGACCGACACCCTCGCCCAGATCGCCACGGCGGTGGACGAACAGGCCAGCACCGCGGACGAGGTCAGCGGCAATATCCAGCAGGTCGACCAGGCGGCGGTCAGGCTGCTCGAAGGCGCACGTGCGGTGAACCGGGCGGCGGACACGTTGAGTGAAGGCAGCAAGGCCCTGAGCGACAATACCGGGCGCTTCCGCCTGAGTTGAGACGGGCAACGCCCACGGATTTCGCCATTGGGCGTTAAGTTTTTGATAGCGTAGAGAAAATTTTCAGATATTTGCTTGACACTTCATCGTTCAGAGCGAATAATTCGCGCCACTTGGCTACATAGCTCAGTTGGTTAGAGCATAGCATTCATAATGCTGGGGTCCGGGGTTCAAGTCCCTGTGTAGCCACCAAGTACCAAAAACGGCTTACCGCAAGGTAAGCCGTTTTTTTATGCCCGCGGAAAAGTGCCAAGCCCAAGGTCTGCGCCAGCCAGAATGCCGACCACCCGAGGGTCGGCTGGCGAGACCTCAGTCTGCGCCCTGACGCCGCATCAACAGGGCGGCACAAGCACAACCGAGCAGCGCCACACAGGCGACAAAAAACGCATCGCCATAAGCCATCAGCCAGGACTGGTGCTGCACCGTCTTGGCCAGCATCGCCAATGCCTGCTGCCGGTCCGGCAGCCAGTCGCCCACCGTCGGTCCCAGGCGCTCCTGGACGGCGGGCGCAAAGACATTCACGCCCTCGCCGATGCGCTCGGAATGAAAGCGTTCGCGCATCGCCACGATTTGCGTGAGTGCCGCCGTGCCCACCGCCCCACCGAGATTGCGCAACATCGAGAACAGCGCCGAGGCCGACCCCGCCTGGCGCTTGTCCAGCCCGGCCACCGCCAGCACCGACAAGGCCACCATGATGAAGGGCTGGCCGATACCGCGAACCACGGTGGAGGGAATGATCACATTCGCCGCACTGTCGGCGTCGAGAAACGCTCCCAGCCAGCAGCCCAGGGCCATGATCAGGAACCCGGTCGCCACCATGATCTTCGGACTCGACCAGCCCATCAGACGCGGCATCAGCGGCGCCAGCAGCAATTGCACCACACCGTAGGCAATCAGGCTGACACCGATCTCGTGGGCGTTGTAACCCTGTACCTGGGAAAGATAGTTGGGCACCAGGAACACCAGCCCGAACGTCGCGCCACCGAAGATGAACATCGCCACACTGGCCACGCCGAAGTTGTAGTGTCCCAGTAAACGCAGGTTGATGAACGCGCGCCGGCCAAACAGCTGCGACAGCACGAACACCAGCAAGGCCACACCTGCTGCCAGCGACAGCCAGCGAATCTCGCCAGAGCCGAACCAGTCCTTGCGCCCGCCCTCCTCCAGGACGATCTGCAACCCACCCAGCCCCACCACCATGGCGCCGATGCCGAGCCAATCGCCCCGGCGCAACAGCGCCAGGTTCATCGGCTTGGCCTCGATCGCCCAGGCCACCGCCAGCAGCAGGGCGATACCGGGAAACAGTTGCAGATAGAAGATCCAGCGCCACGAATAGGCATCGGTCAGCCAGCCACCGATCGACGGCCCGGCCGCCTGGGCGACGCTGTTGGCCAGGCTGAACAGCGCCATGCCCATGGCCATCCGGCTGGCCGGCAACTCGGTGATGATCAGTTGGAACGACAGCGGAATCAGCACCGCCCCCGCCGCGCCCTGAACCACTCGTATGGCGATCATCACCGGCAGGTTCGGCGCCCAGGAACAGGCGATCGAGGCCAGCAGGAAGATCAGCGAACCGGTCCACATCACCCGCCTCAGGGAGAACACCTCCACCAGCCAGGCGGTCAACGGGATCATGATGATTTCCGCCACCAGGTACGCGGTGGAAATCCATGAGCCCTCCTCGAAAGTCGCCCCCAGCGCACCTTCGATTTCCGGCAGCGCGGCGCTGGTGACATGGACGTTCATGCCGGCCATGAAACAACCCAGCAACCCGCCCATCACCGCCACCCAGGCGCGCGGCGAAACCGGCACCTCAGCGCTCATTGCGCATCTCCTGATAGTGGGTGTCGACGACGGTGGTGACCGACATGCCGGGCAGTATCGGCAACACCTCGTTATCGGCATCGAGCTGGATCCGTACGGGGAAACGCTGGACGATTTTGGTGAAGTTGCCCGTCGCATTGTCCGAAGGCAGCAGGGCGAACACGTTGCCCGATCCCGGCGAGAAGCTGACCACCCGGCCGTGCAGCGGCCGGTGGGCGAAGCTGTCGACATGGATCTCCACCCGCTGGCCGGGACGCATGTCCGCCAGTTGGGTTTCCTTGTAGTTGGCCACCACATAGGCCTGCCGCACCGGGACCACCGCCAGCATCGGCTGGCCGGCCACCAGGTACTGCCCGGCCCGGACCCGCCGCTGGCCGACCACGCCATCGATCGGCGCGCGGATCAAGGTGTCCTCGGCGTCCTGCCCGGCCAGCGTCGCCCGGGCGACGGCACTGGCGTGCGCGGCGACCTGCTGCTGGATCTCGGCATCAGCCAATTGCAGGCGCGCCCGGGACTCGCTCAACAGTGCCTGCTGGCGACGCAAACCGGCCTCGGCGCCCTGCAACGCCGCCATGGCCTGCTGCGCGCTGGCATTGGCGCTTTCCAGGCGCTGCACGGTCGCGGCGTTGTCGCGCGCCAACCCCTGGTAACGGCGCCGGTCCAGTTCGGCCCGCCGGCTTTCCGCAGCGGCACTGCGCACCTGCGCTTCGGCCACGGCGATGGCCTGCTGCTGCAGGCCGACACGCTCGGCGGCCACCTGACGGCTCGCCCGCCCGGCGACCAGTGTCGCCTGGGCCTCGGCGACAGCGGCCTGTGCCTGAGCCAGGCGGGCCTGGTAATCACGATCCCGCAGACGCACCACGACATCGCCGGCCTTCACCGGCTGGTCATCCTGCACCAACACCTCGGCCACATAACCTGGTACCCGCGCACTGAGCGCCACCCAATCGGCGCGTACGTAGGCATCGTCGGTACTTTCCAGGTAGCGTCCGGTGGTCGCCCACCAACTGCCGAACCCCAGCGCCCCGAGCACCGCGATTGCGCCTCCCAGCAGCATCAGGCGCTGCCGCCGGGCCTTCTTGCGCACTTGCTCGCCTTGGGCGAGGGTCTGTTCATCGACGGCAACGTTCATGGTTCCACTCCAGCTTCGGGACTCGTTGATTGCGTATTGGCGTGACCGACGGCGAGCGGCTGCCAGCCGCCGCCCAAGGCCCGGAAAAGATCGATCTCGCTGCGTGCCAGCTCGCCTCGAGCCTCGATTTCGCGGGTGCGTACGTTGATCAGTTCGCGCTCGCTGTCGAGCAGTTGCAGGGCGTCGACCGTACCGGCGCGATAGCGGGTTTGCGCCAGGGCATAGCTGCGTTCGCTGTCCTGCCGGGCCGCCTGCAGCGCCGCCGCACGCTGGCGCTGGCCATCGAACAGGGCGAGGGTCCGGCGCACATCGGCGAGTGCCGCGAGGACCGCACCGCGCAAGCCGGCCAACTGCGCCTGCTGCAGCGCCCGGGCCTTGTCGAGCCGCGCGCGATTGGCCCTGATATTGGGGAACTCCCAACTGATCAGCGGACCGATGCCGAACATCACCGAACGGCTGTCGCCCAGTTCGTGCAGGGACTGGGCCGATGACGTCAGCGACGCGCCGAAGCTCACCTTGGGATAGAGATCCGCCTTGGCGATATCGCTGGCCAATACGGCCGCTTCGAGGTTGCGCCGGGCCTGACGGATGTCCGGACGACGCGCCAGCAGATACCAGCCATCGCCGGCAGGCAACGCCGCCGCCAACCTGGGGATGGCCGCGCACTGCGGGTCACTGCCGGAAGCCTGGCCGGTGAGCATGTTCAGCTCATACACAGCCACCCGCCGCCGGGCATCGAGCAGCGGCAGTTCGGCCCGCAGGCGATCACGCAGGCTGCGCAGGCGCAGAGTATCCAGCTCGGTGGCGATCCCGGCCCGGCGTTGGGTCTCGGTCAGTTCGAGGCTGTGTTCCACGGTCTGTAGCGAGTGGTTCGTCATGTCCAACTGCGCGCCATAGGTGCAATGATCCAGATAGGCCCGGCTGGTCTGCGCCGCCACGTTGATCCGCAGCAAGTCACGAGCATCGCTCGCCGCGCCCGCCTGCACCCGTGCCCGCTCGATGGCACGACGCACCTGGCCCCAGATGTCCACCTGGTAGGCCAACTCGATGCCCGGTTCGAACGCCCACTGCGCCGGCGCATGGCTACCCGTGGCCTGGGCCAGGGTCTGGTCGTTGGCGGTCTTGCCGTATGACGGAGCAAAACGGGTCTGTGTCGAAGGCCAGCGCTGCGCATCCAGCTCGCCAATCCCCGCCAACATCGCCTGGACGTTGGCATCCGCCCGGGCCAGGTCCTGGTTATGCAGCAGGGCCTGCTGCACCAGCCTGTCGAGAACCGGGTCCTGGTACAACTGCCACCAGCGCGCGGGCAGTGACTGATCGCTGGTGCCGGCCGGCAGTGTCGCCAGCGGATTGCTGTCCTGGCCGGCAATCGGCTGAATCAGGGGAGAGGGGGCCGAGGTACTGCCACAGGCGGTCAACAAGGCAAGCAAGACGCCCAAGGCGATGGGCCTGGCGCGGCGGGAAGAGAGTGAGGGCATCGACGGAATTCACAGTCAGAATCGTGAATCCCAGAGTAGGCGGCAACCTAGACGCGTTTCTCCCGTGATCGGGACAAGCGCAGCATCAAACCGGACAACCCGCCGGTTCCGCCATGCGGTACTGACGGGGGGTGTGCCCCAATTCGCGCTTGAACACCGCGGCAAAGGCGCTGGCGCTCTGATAGCCGTACTCGAGTGCCACCTCCAGGATCGACGCGCCCTGGGCCAGGCTCTGCTGGCTGAGCACCAGACGCGCACGGGTTCGCCATTCGCCGAAGGACATCGCCAGTTCGCGCTGGAACAGCCGGGCGAAGGTCCGCGAACTCATGTTCAATTCAGCGCCGCACTGCTCCAGCGTCCACTCCCGCGCCGGCTGGTCGATGAAACGTGTGCACAGGGTGCGCAGACGGGCATCGCCAGGCGCGGGGATGTACAAGTCGACCTGCCGGGCCAACTGCAGTTCCAGCAGGATCAACGCACCGAGATGGTAGCCCC
Source organism: Pseudomonas fuscovaginae SE-1 (assembly GCF_000364705.1). Taxonomy (GTDB): domain Bacteria; phylum Pseudomonadota; class Gammaproteobacteria; order Pseudomonadales; family Pseudomonadaceae; genus Aquipseudomonas; species Aquipseudomonas fuscovaginae_A. The sequence continues at coordinate 5,363 of NZ_AQOH01000147.1, forward strand.
GCTCCTCGCTGCCTGCCTGCGTCGAAGCGAGGATCAATTCACGCAGCAGGTTCGACACCTGGATCACCTGGCACTGGACCGCCGCCACCGGGTGCAATGCAGGATCGATCAGCAACGTGCGCATGCGCACCTCGCCACTCATGCGAATCTCATGGGCAACGCCGGCCGGTACCCACAGTGCATGGCCGGTGGGAATGGCCCAACTGCCCTGCTCGGTGCAGACGTACATCACGCCCCGGGTCGCATAGACCAGCTGCGCCTCGCTGTGGCAGTGGCTACCCACCACCTCGCCGTGCTGATAATCGCTGATCAGGGTCTGCATGCTTCGCCTCTCGCTCACGCCTTCCAGGTCTATTCGATAAAACCCATGCTATCCAACAGCGACGACAGGCGATTGCCAAGATGTTCCATGACTCATGAAAAGCCGCATGAGAAATCTCAAAATCTTTCAAAGTCGAGATTATCTGCCCGACTCAGCCTGATTAGCGCTATCTGTGTGCGAACCCGCCCAACGCAACTGGATCAGTGCCACCCGCCGGCCCTTGAAGTCCTGCCGCTCCTCGATGCCATAGGGCACGAACCCCAGCTTCGGATAGAACAACAGCCCTGCCAGGTTCAGGTTGAAGCAGGACAGGCGCACTTCGCTGGCTTGGTGGCGCTCCCGGGCCAGCCGGACCATCAGGCGGACCAGGTACGCGCCCACGCCCCGTCCACGGACATGCGGGGCGATGACCACGTTGCCGATCGAGCAGGTGCCGCCCTGCTCCCACTGGTAGAAGTTGGCGAAACCGACCACCTCGCCATCCAGCTCGACCACGGTCGAATCCGAACGCTGGTCGATGGAGCCCTGCAACTGCTCCGCGGTCAGCGGGTAGCGGGCCTTGGGGAAGAAGAAAAACAACTCTTCCTCGCCTTGGGCAAAACCACAGATCACGGGCAGGTCCAGTGCCTCGACCGGGCGGTGACTCAACGACATGCTGTTCTCCTGACAAGGGGTATGGCAAACAGATTGCGCCCAGACGTCAGCGTCAACCCGTATCGGGGGCAAAGCCGTGCCGCCTGCATCAACGAGTGTGCTTTAACCCATGCCGCGCCGCGTGCCGCTCCAGCGCCAGCTCGATCAGGCGGCTGACCAGTTCGCTGTAGGTCATCCCCGCCGCCTGCCACAGCTTGGGGTACATGCTGATACGGGTGAAGCCCGGCAGCGAGTTGATTTCGTTGATCAGCACTTCGCCGCTGTCGGTCAGGAACACGTCGACACGGGCCAGGCCCGAACAGCCAAGCACCTGGAACGCTTCGAGCGCCATGCCGCGGATACGCTCGCTGGCCTGCTCGCTGATATCCGCCGGCACCACCACCTCGGCGGCCTGGGCGTCGATGTACTTGCTGTCGTAGGAATAGAAACCGCTGCGCACGACGATCTCGCCACAACCGCTGGCAATCGGCTGGTCATTGCCGAGGATCGCGCATTCGATTTCCCGGCCGCTGACCGCCGACTCGACCAGCACCTTCTCGTCGAACCCCATGGCCAGCGCCATGGCTGCCTGGAACTGCTCGACGTTTTCGACCTTGCTCACCCCCACCGACGAGCCCTGGTTCGCCGGCTTGATGAACATCGGCAGGCCAAGCTTCGCCCGGGCCTGGTCGAAGTCCAGCCGTGCCGCCGTGGCGCGGTTGACGGTGAGGAACGGGGTCACCGCCAGGCCGGCGTCGCGCAGCAGGCGCTTGCTGATGTCCTTGTCCATGCACACCGCCGAGCCGAGGACATCGGAGCCCACGAACGGCAGGTCGGCCATGCGCAACAGGCCCTGCAGGCATCCGTCTTCGCCGAGGGTGCCGTGGACAATCGGAAAGATCACGTCGATCTGGTCCAGCAGCGCCTGGCTGCCGGTCTCGACCAGTTGCTGGCCGATCTTGCCCGGCACCACCGCCAGCTCCCGGTTGGACTGGTTGAGCGCGATCAGCGCCGGATTCTCGGCATTGAGCAGGAAGTTGGAACTGTCGTTGAGGTGCCAGCGCCCCTGCTTGTCGATACCGACCAGGACCGGTTCGAAGCGCTCGCGGTCCAGTGCATCGACCACATTTTTCGCCGATTGCAGCGACACCTCGTGCTCCGCCCCCAGCCCACCGAAAATGATCCCGACTCGCAACTTGCCCATCATCCCGCCTCGTTTCCAGAATAGGTTGCAGGGGCCCCGCCCCGTTGTGCGCAGCCTATGCGCAAGACGCCGATCGTGCATCCCCAAAATCGACAATCCGGATACGCTCGCGGCTTCCGGTCGACACGTGGGGCCCCCCGTGAGTGAATACACCGGCGACCTCAGCCAGATCCCGGTTATCCGCCACGGTTCTCTCAGCCAAGCCAACCAGGGATTGCCCGACGGGGTGCTCACCTGCAAGCAGGTCCACCCGAGGAAAACCTTCCAGTACGCCTGGATCGGTCGTACCTGAGTTGACGGCGGCCATCACTCAATAGGCATCGTTCCAATGCACGTAGACGGTCTGGATGCCCTTGCCATCGATGACGACATTCTGCCGGCTTTCGCGCCCGTCATGACTGCCGATGACCTGGTAGCGCCCCATCGGTAGCTTCACGTAGACCAGCGGGCCGACCTGGATCAGGCTCAGCACCGACTCGCCACCGGCCTTGTTGATCGTGATGTTCACATCGGCCAGGTACTTGTCCTGCGCGCCCGTGGATGAAACGACGTGCAGGTTATAGCCACGGGTCTGGGCCAGGACCCTGAGCTCATCCTCGCCGATACCGCCCGTGAGGTACTCCACGCCATTCTGCCGCTGCGGCGCCAGTTGCACCGCCTCCATGTTGATCGGTTCATGGCTGGCAGGCGCCGCCTGCGTCCGTATGACACCCGTGGCCAGCAAGCCGACGGCCAATGCCACGAGCAGAGGGGAACGTACGGGTAACATGAGAAACACTCCCGGCCCCGACAGGGCCCGAGTCGCCGCCTTGCACGGTGGCAGGTAACGCCCGGAAATACCGCCGTCGCCACCAGGGACCAGGCACGCAGCCGGCAGGCGGGCCAAGGGAGCGAATGCATCGCCGACCGGGTTCTGCTGCGCGCGAGTTACTCTACAAGTCTAGTCCGCAAGCCGAAAAAAAACGCCGAAGGCTGGGCATCCGGCGTTTTTCCACACAAATGTGAACGACTCGGTTTAACCGGCCAGCAGCACGCTCAGGTCAAGACGCCCATCCTTGAGCGGCGGGCACCAGTAGTAGCCGCCGGTAATCGGCCGGCTGAAGCGGTACAGGGCATCGGTGATGCCGTCATCCAACCCGCTCATGCGCCGCAGCTGGGCCTCGAAGGCATCGAAGGTACGCCCGAAGGCGACGAACATCAGGCCTGCACCCTGTTCGTCCGCCCACGGCATGGAGCGGCGCACGACGAACGCCTCGGGGGCGAAGCTTTCCTGGGCGGTACGCTTGACGTGGGCCGACGCCGGCGCATCATCCAGCTCCTCGTTGTCGCTCTTGCGACGACCCATGATGTTGTCCTGCTCATGAGACGGCATGGCGGCAAACCGCTCCAGGTCATGCTGCCACTGCTGGATCGCGGCAAAACTGCCACCTTGCAGGCCAGCCACGTCGCCTGCGGCGATCCCCGCCTCGACGGCCGCTTCGTCCACCGGGTTCTCGGTACCGTCCTCGTAGCCGGTCAGGTCGTGGCCGGTCTTGTGGCGGAAGGCCTCGGTCATCCGCACCTGCTTCAGCGCCGGGGCCAGCGCCAGTTCCAGTTCGCGGCTGCGATGCAACAGCTCGCCGCGGTCCTCGCCATGCAGCCAGCACCACAGCGCCTGCTGGGTCGAAGGGTTGTTCACGCCCGGCCCACTGATCACCGGGAACGTCCGCAACCCCTCGACCCGTGCCCCCAGCACCTGCACCAGCGACTCGCCAAAACCGACCACGGCGTTTTTCCCATCCACCAGCCGGGCCAGGTTGTCGAGCGCAGCCGGCAAGGCCTCGGCGGACTCCAGGGCGAAAAACAGGTGGCGTGCCTGCGGGGGCACAGGCTTGGCGAGGATGCCGGGCTGGTAGTGGCTCATGGGAACTCCTTTGTGAAAGGCGCCAGTTTACCCGTGTTGCGGCGGCCGCGCTTGCGCGCAAGCGCTGACTTGAGCGTGATTGTTTGCGAATGATTGAGCGTTTGCAGGCCGTATGGTTTGATGCATGCCGGACTAAGCCCGACCGGGCTGGCCAGGCCCCATGACGCTCACCTTCATCAGGAGGATAACGATGCCGCAGTCCAGAAACGAACGCTTCGCCCAGGTCGCCGATCAGCTCGGCTACAGCTTCGAAGGTGAAATGAAGATTGGCGGCAATTACGTGCCGGCGGTGCAGAACGATCTCGAGATCCATGTCAGCGGGCAGATTCCGCGGGTCGACAACACGGTGATGGTGACCGGCCGTGTCGGCGCGCAGACCACCCTGGAGCAGGCCCGGCACGGTGCCCAGATCAGCACCATGCGTGCCCTGGCGATTCTGCGGCAGATGCTCGACGGCGACCTGGAGCGGATCCGCAAGATCCTGCGCATCAGCGTCTTCGTGCAGAGCGCCGAGGACTTCACCCAGCAGAGCGAAGTCGCCGATGGTGCTTCTGAAGTGCTCTACACCGTCTTCGGTGAGGCGGGCGTGCACACCCGGACGTCGGTCGGGGTGTTCCAGTTGCCGAAGAACGCTTCGGTCGAGATCGACATGGTCGTGGCACTCAAGCCCTGACGGCAGGAAATTACGGGCGGAGCTCGAGCAACCGCCCGACTCGCCTCAGGTGCTCAGCTGGTTGGCGAACTGCCCGACCGCGCTGACCACCCGCTGGGCGCCGTCCTGAATCTCGACAATCACCGTGCCGGCCTCGGCCGCCAACGCCAGGCCCTCCTCGGCCTGGGTCTTGCCGCTGTTCATCAGCGACACCGCGTCGCGGGCCATGTCCTGGTTCTGACGCACCACGGTCACGATCTCGTCGGTCGCCTGGCTGGTTCGCGAAGCCAACTGGCGAACCTCATCGGCCACCACCGCGAACCCGCGCCCCTGTTCACCCGCCCGCGCCGCCTCGATGGCCGCGTTCAGCGCCAGCAGGTTGGTCTGCTCGGCAATGCCGCTGATGGTCTTGACGATGGTGCCGATCACCTGGGACTGGGCGTTGAGCGCCTCGATGCCCTCGCCGGCATGCTGCATGTGCTGGGCCAGATCACGCATCACGTCGACCGCCTGGGTTACCACGGTGGTACCGCGCTGGGCGCTGGCATCGGTCTGCAGCGAAGTGCTGTAGGCGATGTTCGCCGCTTCGGCCACGGCCTGCTCCTGATTCACCTGGTCGGTGATCACGGTGGCGAACTTCACCACCTTGTACAGCCGCTCGTTGGAGTCGAGCACCGGGTTGTAGGACGCCTCCAGCCAGACCACACGACCGTGGCTGTCCACTCGCTTGAAGCGACCGGCGATGAACTCGCCGGCGTTCAGACGCTGCCAGAACGCCTGGTACTCGGGGCTGTTGAGCTCTGCCGGTTCGCAGAAGATCCCGTGGTGCTTGCCCTTGATCTGCGCCAGGCTGTAGCCCATGCCATCCAGGAAACGATCATTGGCGGTCAGGACCTCGCCGGCCAGGTTGAATTCGATCACCGCCGTGGAGCGCAGCAAGGCACCGATCAGGTTCTCATGCTCACGGGAACCTTCGATGGTGCGGGTCAGATCGTTGGAGTAGATCGAGAAATTGCGTACTCGGCCATCGGAGCCACGGATCGGCTGCATGATCGAGCGCAGCCAGGCCTCCTGGCCATTGCCACGTAGCAGGCGGATCGCCCCGCTGAAATGTTCGGCGCGGGTCAGGGCGTTCTTGAAGCGCTGGTGAAAGTCCGAGCTTTTCAGGTACGCCGGTACGAAGTCGTCAATATGACGACCGACCAGGGCGCTGCTCTGGTAGAGCATTTCCGTGGTGAAGTTACGGTTGACGGACTGGATGCGGCCATCGGCGTCCAGCGTGAGCACGAGCATTTCCTGTTCAAGACTCTCCCTGACCTGATGGAGGCTGGACAATTCTTCGCGAAGAGCCAATAGCTCCTGCTTCAAGCGTTTGTTGAACATGGTGCGCACCGACGGCAAAGGTGAAAGGCGGCTATCTGCCTAGCCATCGGCTATCGGGATCTTTTCTGAAGGACTGTTCCGAGTTATTTGCCACAACAGACCGCCCGGCTGACCGACGGAATTTTTCCGAGGCAGGGGAATCACTCTCAGGACAACAGGGAGGAGTTCCAGGTCCATGAGCACGGCAAAGCTGTTCGTTATCGATTACACCCTTCACGGTATACCCAAGTCCTTCATCATCCGCTGCGAACGCATGGACAACGCCGAGGCCTGGCACTGGGCCAGTTGCGACGCCGGTGTCGGCCGCATCGGCAGATTCGGCCGGGAACGAGTGAAAAAGACCAGCAAACCGATAGCCGAGAAGTTCGGCATCGAGTCGGTCAGTTGGCGTCAGGCCTGACGAAGCCCAGGCTGTCCAGTTCCACCAAGGTGAAACAACCGCTGCTCCAGCCGCCCGTGTCGATGTGATAGACATTGCCCAGCACGGTGGGCTGGCGCTGGGTGGTGTGTCCGACCAGCACGGCCCTCACCTCGCGAATACCGCTGGTGTCATGGTTCCTCACACGGCTGCGCGACCACTGGCAGACCTCCTCCACCGCGATCTCCACCCGGGCATCACCCGACAGGTAATCACGCAGGGCGCTCCAGCTCGCAAAGGGGCAGTCGGCGTGCACGACCCCCACCGGCCCGAGCCGGGTCTCGACCTGCAGGGCGATCGGCAGCCGGGCAAAACGATCGGCGAATCGGCGCTGGTTCTCCCGGCTGCTGTCGATGAACCACCCGCCACCGCTGGCGCGATACATCTCGAGATCCAGCGCCAGGCCCTGGGCATGCTGGATCGCCAATGCCTCGTGGTTGCCCTGGACCGCTGCGAACCAGGGACGCTCCAGCCATTCCAGGGCCAACTCGCTCTGGGGCCCGCGATCGACCAGATCGCCGACGCTGAACAGCCGGTCACATTCGGGGTCGAACCGCACCCGCTCGAGCAGCGCCTGCAAGCGACTGAACTGCCCATGAATGTCACCGACAGCAAAATCCCGGCCCCGGGTATTGAGCGGATAGTGTGCAAATCCAGCCATGAACGTCTGATCCTCTACCGAATGCGGGTCTGCGCGATCTGCGGCTCAGAACACCCACACCGGCAGATGCCGCTCGATGGGCAGTTCGTCGAAACCGCCCCCCAAGGGTACGCCTTCGGCTTGCCGTTGGTAGTGAATCGTGCGAAACACCGCACTCTTGAACGATGAGGACTCAAGCACATGACCGCTGTGCCGCGCTGGTGCGACAGTCTGCCGGAGCCCGGCATGCGACACCTGCCCGGGGGGCACGCCATCGAGTGAGCCGGTGGCCGGGGCCGCCAAAGAACCGCCGAGGGCCATGCCCACGGCCAGAAGGACACGAAAATCCATTTCGATATGCCTCTTGGGGAAAAAGCCCGAACCGACGCCGCCACTCCGTGCGTTGTCCTGTTCAGGGTGTCAGAACCGCAACCGCCTCGAAAACGACTGCCGGGCCTCAATGCCCGGTGCAGGCCCGCGGATCGGCACTCATTGCGATCCGGCCGCCAAAATACAAGGCCGTGAGCAAACCGACCGCCCCCATGACCAGGCAATAGCCCACGCAGACCCATGGGCTCCACGGCATCAGGCCGATCAGCAGCAGCGGCGTGGTGCTGGCCCAGAGCGCGTAGGCAATATTGTAGGTGAACGAAATGCCGGACACGCGGATACGGCTGGGGAACAACCCGACCATCACCGACGGCACCGCACCGACCACGCCACAGGCCAATCCGGCCACGGCATAGGCCAGATGGATCCAGGCCGCACCATGGATCAGGCAGGCATACAGCAGGCCGATGCCCACCGGCAGCAGCAGGCTATAGAGCAAAACGGCACGCCAGGCGCCGATGCGGTCGGCGAGCAGGCCGGCCAGTACACAGCCGATATTCAGGAACACGATCCCCAGGCTGCTCAGGGCGAAGGTATGGCTGGCCGTCATGCCGAAGCTTTTCTGCATGACGGTCGGAGTAATCACCACCAGCACCACCACGGCCGAGGTCAGCACGCAGGTCAGCAGCATCGCCGGAACGATCGAACGCCGGTGATCGCGCAACACCGTGCGCAGCGGCAGCTCACCGCCCGCCTCACGCTGAGCCTGCAGTGCCATGAACACCGGGGTTTCACTCAGCCAGCGGCGAAGCCAGACACCGATCACGCCGAACACGCCACCGAGCAGGAACGGAAAACGCCAGGCGAAATCGAGAATCTCCGCCGGGCTGTAGACCCGTGCCAGCAGGGTCGCCGTCAGTGCGCCCAGCAGGTACCCAAAGGTCAGCCCGGCCTGCAGCACACCCAGGGCATAACCCCGATGCGCGGTCGGCGCATGCTCGGCCACGAACACCCAGGCACTGGGCACCTCGCCCCCGACCGCCGCCCCCTGCAGCACCCGCAGCAGCAACAGCAGCAGCGGTGCCCAGTAGCCGATCTGCTCGTAGGTCGGCATCACCCCGATCAGCAGGCAGGGCAAGGCCATCATCAGGATACTCAGGCTGAACACCCGCTTGCGCCCCAGCCGATCGGCGAAATGCGCCATCAGAATGCCGCCCAGCGGCCGCGCGAGGTAGCCGGTGACGAAAATCCCGAAGCTCTGCAGCAGCCGCAGCCACTCGGGCATCTGCGGCGGGAAGAACAGCTGGCTGAGGGTCAGGGCGAAAAACACGAAGATGATGAAGTCGTAGATTTCCAACGCACCGCCCAATGCCGCGAGGCCCAGGGTCTTGTAGTCGGACCGGGAGAAACGGCGGTTTCGTGGATAGGCATCAACGGTCATGAAAGAACTCGGGATAGCGTATTCGGGGACAGCCGCAGAGGCCACCCAACCTGTACAGAAAACAGACAATGCGCCGAGTCACCACCCGGACTGCAAGGGGCAAAGGTTAGTGCACACAGCGGCGACCACAACCTCCAACCTGTCATCGGGTCACTTTTTAGCAGAAATATGCGCGGCGGGTTCCATTTTTCGACAATCCGTGCCTGACCGTACTCACTCGGCGACACTTTGCAGCAAGCAGCGAATACCGCATTCTTGAGCGGTTCCGGTCGCCTCCATCGGAGCGACCGTCCTCCCCACAAGCATAAAAATACCGAGGTACTTCCGTGGCTGCCGATATCGATGAAAGCCGCTATGCCCGCTTTGCCCTGCGCTGCTCGAACTGGGCCGAGCGCTGGTTTCCCGACTCCTGGGTGTTCGCCGCACTGGCGGTGATCGTCGTCGCCCTGGGCACCCTGGCCATGGGGGCCAGGCCGACGGATGCCGCCATGGCGTTCGGCGACGGCTTCTGGAGCCTGATTCCCTTCACCATGCAGATGGCCTTCGTGGTCATCGGCGGTTATGTGGTCGCCAGTTCGCCACCCGCGGTGAAACTGATCGACCGCCTGGCACGCCTGCCCGGCAATGGCCGCTCCGCCGTGGCCTGGGTGGCCCTGATCTCGATGGTCGCCTCGCTGCTCAACTGGGGCCTGTCGCTGGTGTTCGGCGGCCTGCTGGTGCGTGCCCTGGCCCGGCGTACCGACCTGCACATGGATTATCGCGCCGCCGGTGCCGCCGCCTACCTGGGCCTTGGCGCAGTGTGGGCACTGGGCCTGTCGTCGTCCGCCGCACAGTTGCAGGCCAACCCGGCCAGCCTGCCACCGTCGATCCTGTCGATCACCGGCGTCATTCCCTTCACCCAGACCATTTTCCTCTGGCAGTCCGGCGCGTTGTTGCTGGCCCTGATCGTGGTCTCGCTGGTGGTGGCCTACGCCACCGCCCCAGGCCCGAACTCGGCCCGTGATGCCCAGGCCTGTGGCGTCGACCCGAGCTTCAACCTGCCACCACTGAACCCACGCACCCGCCCCGGCGAATGGTTGGAGCACAGCCCGCTGTTGACCCTGCTGCTGGCGTTGCTGGCCGCCGGCTGGCTGTTTCACGAGTTCTCGACCAAGCCGGCGATCAGCGCGATCTCCGGGCTGAACACCTACAACTTCCTGTTCCTGATGGTCGGGGCCCTGCTGCACTGGCGCCCGCGCAGTTTTCTCGATGCGGTGTCGCGGGCCGTACCGACCACCACCGGGGTGCTGATCCAGTTTCCGCTGTACGGCTCGATCGCGGCGCTGATGACCACGGTCAAGGGCACCGACGCCCAGACCCTGGCACACCACATCTCGACCTTTTTCACCCAGATCGCCTCCCACGACACCTATGCCCTGCTGATGGGCGTGTATTCGGCGGTGCTGGGCTTCTTCATCCCGTCCGGCGGCGGCAAGTGGATCATCGAGGCGCCCTACGTGATGCAGGTCGCCAATGAGCTCGGGTACCACCTGGGCTGGGCGGTACAGATCTACAACGCGGCCGAGGCCCTGCCGAACCTCATCAACCCGTTCTACATGCTGCCGCTGCTCGGCGTGCTGGGCCTGAAGGCACGGGACCTGATCGGCTTTTCCTTCGTGCAGTTGCTGGTACATGCCCCGCTGGTGCTGTTCCTGCTGTGGGCACTGGGGACGACCCTGGCCTATAGCGGGCCGGTGATGCCGTAACGGGACATCCCGACTGGCTGGCCGCCGCGTGCGTTGCCAGCCAGGACACCGTCCGTCGGCATAACGCCAGCACTTTTCTCCCCTTCGCCAACAGGCATACTGCAAGGCCCGACGCAGAACGGTCGTCGCCGTTCTGTCATATTGCGTTGCTAGCGTGCGATGCGAAATATTTTGTTACGTCTAACCCAGCCAGCAGGAACCCAGGATGAGTGACGAGAAAGACCTCGAGCAGGCGCCGGCCGACGATGCCGACACCCCCACCAATACCAGCCGCCGCCGTTTTCTCGGAAGTGTCGCCGTACTGGGGGCTGGCGCGACCCTGAGTGCCTGTGGCTCGCCAGGCGAGCCGGGCAAACAGCCCGAGGCCAGGGAACTGACGGGTGCCGCGCTGGACAAGGCCCTGCAGGAACAGGTCAAGACCGTGGTGGTGATCTACGCCGAGAACCGCAGTTTCAACAACCTGTTCGGCGATTTCCCGGGCGTCGAGAAACCGCTGTCCTCGCTCAAGCCGGCCGACTATCAGCAATATGATCGTGACGGCAGCCTGTTGCAGACCCTGCCACCGACCTGGGGCGGCGTGCTGCAGATCGGCCCGCAAAGCCTCGACGGCGTGACCTATCCGGTGCAGACCCAGTTCCAGGAAAACCTGCCCAACGCGCCCTACGCCCTCAAGGGCCCGAATGGCGAGGACCTGCCCCTGGGCCTGGTGACCCGCGACCTGTGGCACGTGTTCTACCAGAACCAGATGCAGATCAACGGCGGCAAGAACGACCGTTTCGTCGCCTGGGCCGACTCCGGCGGCCTGACCATGGGCTATTACGCCCAGACCCGCTACTCGCTGCGCCTGTGGGATGTGGCCCGGGAATTCGTGCTGTGCGACAACTTCTTCCAGGGCGCCTTCGGCGGCTCGTTCCTCAACCACCAGTACCTGATCAGCGCCAAGGTGCCGTTCTACCCGGACGCCGCCAACTCGGTGGCCAAGACGCAGATCGCCAAGGTGCAGAGCGACGACCCGACCGACCCGCGCCTGATGCCGCTGGACAAGTCCCCGGCCAGCGCCATGAGCGGCCCGCCGCAGTTCGGCCCCAGCGCCCTGACCCCGGACGGCTATGCGGTGAACACCATGGCGCCGCCGTACTGGCCGACCTGGATCCGCGACCCCGAGCGCCCGGACTACGCCAAGCCGGACCTGCCGACTGTGCTGGTACCGCAGACCCACGAACATATCGGCGACAAGCTGTCGAAGAAGAATATCGACTGGGCCTGGTACGCCGGTGCCTGGCAGGTGACCCTCGATCAGTTCAAGGATTCGGGCGGCATTCCGAAGATCCCGAACTTCCAGTATCACCACCAGCCGTTCAACTACTTCAAGCGCCAAGGTCCGGAGAACCCGGCCGAGCGTGCCAGACGCCTGCGCGATGGCGGCCTGGGCGACGAGACCGGCAGCAACAAGTTCCTCGCCGACGCCGCAGCCGGCAAGCTGCCGGCGGTGACCTTCTACAAGCCCCAGGGCAACCTCAACATGCACGCCGGCTACGCCGACGTGGCCGCTGGCGACCGACACATCGTGCGGACCCTGAAGGTGCTGCGCGAGAGCCCGCAGTGGCCGAACATGGTGGTGGTGGTCACGGTCGACGAGAACGGCGGCTGGTGGGACCACGTGGCACCGCCCAAGGGCGATCGCTGGGGCCCGGGCACGCGGATTCCGGCCCTGCTGGTCTCGCCGTTCGCGCGCAAGGGCACGGTGGATCACACGGTGTACGACACCGCATCGATCCTGCGTCTGATCACCCGGGTGTTCCAGCTGGAGAAACTCGACGGCATCAAGGAGCGCGACGAGGCGATGACCGCGCGCGGGCAGAAGCCGATGGGCGACCTGACCAACGCACTGCGCTTTACCGCCTGACGGCCTCTCGACTTGTGGGAGCGCCGCCCGGCCGTCTCCCACAGGGGGCGGCGTCATATCTCAACAGTTGTGTGCCTCAACCTGTAGGCGCGTGGCTGGCCCGCGAATGGCTTGCCCATGGCTTCAACCAATAATAGCCAACTGCCACCACCCTCTTTACCCCCTCCTCAATCCGGTAATATCCTGAGCGGATTATTTCTGTTTCAGTTTTTTGCAGATCGCAAAGGGAGTTCAACACAATGATCGTAGGGATCGACCTGGGAACCACCAACAGCCTCGTCGCCGTCTGGCGCGGGGAGGCCAGCGAGTTGGTGCCCAATGCACTCGGCCAGTTCCTCACGCCGAGCGTGGTCGGACTCGACGACGAAGGCCGGATTCTCGTCGGCCAGGCCGCCAAGGAGCGCCTGCACACCCATCCGCGCAGCACCACCGCATTGTTCAAGCGTCACATGGGCAGTGCCCAGGAAGTACGCCTGGGCGATCGCCTGTTCCGCCCCGAAGAGCTGTCCGCGCTGGTGCTCAAGAGCCTCAAGGAGGACGTCGAGCGCGCCTACGGCGAAACCGTGCACGAAGCGGTGATCAGCGTTCCGGCCTACTTCAGCGATGCCCAGCGCAAGGCCACGCGGATTGCCGGTGAACTGGCCGGCCTCAAGGTCGACAAGCTGATCAACGAGCCGACCGCTGCCGCCCTCGCCTATGGCCTGCATCAGCGCGACAAGGAAACCTCGTTCCTGGTCTTCGACCTGGGCGGCGGCACCTTCGACGTGTCGATCCTCGAACTGTTCGACGGGGTGATGGAGGTTCGCGCCAGCGCCGGCGACAACTTCCTCGGCGGCGAGGACTTCGACGCGGCGCTGCTCGACCGGTTTGTCGACAGCCAACGCAGCGCCACGGACTTCCCCGAGCAGGCCAGCGTGATCCAGGCCCTGCGCCGCGAAGCCGAGCGGGTGCGCAAGGTCCTCGGCCAGGAACCGAGCGCCGAATTCACCCTGCGGGTCGATGGCCGCCAGTGGAGCCATACGTTTACCCAGCAACAACTGGCCGATATCTATGCGCCGCTGCTGGAACGTCTGCGCGGCCCGATCGAACGTGCCCTGCGCGATGCGCGGATCCGCGTCAGCGATCTCGATGAAATCCTCCTGGTCGGCGGCACCACCCGCATGCCGCTGGTGCGCAAGCTGGCGGCCGGGCTGTTCGGGCGTTTCCCGTCCATCAGCCTCAACCCCGATGAGGTGGTGGCCCACGGTGCGGCGGTCCAGGCGGCGCTCAAGGCCCGCTCCGCGGCCCTCGAGGAAGTGGTGCTGACCGACGTCTGCTCCTACACCCTGGGTATCGAGACCTCCCAGCAATACGGCCAGCAGATCGAAAGCGGGCATTACCTGCCGATCATCGAGCGCAACAGCATTGTCCCGGTCAGCCGGGTCAAGAACGTGTACACCCTGCACGACAATCAGGAAGTGGTGAAGCTGAAGATCTACCAGGGCGAAAGCCGCCTGGTGCGCGACAACGTCTTCCTCGGCGAACTGGAAATGCCGGTGCCCAAGCGCAAGGCCGGCGAGGTCGAGCTGGATGTACGCTTCACCTACGACAACAATGGCCTGCTCGAAGCCCAGGTCACCGTGCCGCTGACCGGCGAGCAGCATTCGCTGGTGATCGAGAACAACCCCGGCGTGCTGACGCCGGAGGAAATCCGGCAACGCCTGCAAGCCCTCAGCCAGCTCAAGATCCACCCGCGCGACCAGCAGGTGAACACGGTGCTGACCGCCCGCCTGGAGCGCCTGTACCAGGAAAGCCTGGGCGACCTGCGCGAACGCATCGGTTACCTGGCCGGCCAGTTCCAGCAGGTACTGGACACCCAGGACGAGCGGCGGATTCGCGAGGCACGCAGTGAGCTGACCGAACAATTGAACAGGCTCGACAACGGCATCTGGCACTAAGGGAGTTGCAACATGGACTGTTGGTCGATCCTGCAACTGACCGAAGATGCCGATGAGCGCAGTATCAAGCGCAGCTATGCGCGACTGCTGAAGGTCACCCGCCCGGACGAGGATGCCGAAGCGTTCCAGCGGCTGCGCGAAGCCTATGAAGAGGCGCTGGAAATTGCCCGCTGGCGCGATGACGACGAGGTCGTGGTCGAGAGACAGCCCGAGGAGCCCGCGCAGGCCGTCGAGATTCCCGCCACCGCCGACGACTGGTCGCGGCTGCCGGAACGCCAACCACCGAGTGTGCCAGCCGTCGCGCGGCAGGCCGAGGACCGGGCCCGGGCGCTGGTATCCGGGCTGAGCAGCGAGAATCTGTCCGAGCGCTGGGAACAGGCGCTCCAGCGGGACTGCGCCGCCGCCTTCGAGCAGGCGCTGCTGCGTCTGTGCTTCGAGCAGCCGCCTCTACGCGACGCCATCACCGCCTGGGCCGTGCAACAACGGGAATGGCTGACGCCCTGGCAGACCGTGCGGATGGCGCCGGAGCAGGAGCAGGCCTTGTCCGCCGACCTGCTGCAGGCGTACCGACAGGAACTCCGGGCACAACTGGAGGCCGGCCAGGAACGCGAATTCATCAGGCAGTTGCAGCACTACAGCGAACAACCCTGGCTGAGAATCTTCGACCGTCGCCTGCAATGGCAGCATCTGTTGCTGCAGATGCTGCACGAAAGCCAATGGAGCCTGCCACTGTTCGAGCGGGTCTGTCAGCTGTTCGGCTGGGACGAACGCACTGGTGTGACACCGGAACCCGAATGGCTGTGGCAGGCGTTGCTGGGCCGCTGCAACGAAGAAGGCTTCTACCAGAACCTGCTGGTCCGTGCCCAGGTGCAACCCTCGCCGTCCTCGGAACATATGGCGGCGCACCTGCTGCTCGGTTCGGGCAGTCGCTGGCAGAAATTCCGCAAGATCCGCAAGTTTTCCGGGGCAGACTGGCAAGCCTGCCAGCAACTGAGCGAACAACTGGCGCACCGGCACCCGAGACTGATCGAGCGCCTGCCCGAGCCGGATGTGTTCTTCTGGCACAAGTACCTGCCCCGCAGCGTGCCGGCCCATGGCTGGATTCTGTTCGGGCTGCTGCTGACGCTGGCCTACCTGCTGGCCCTGGTTCCGGGCATGGCCGGGCATCTGGCCAAGGGCCGGTCCATCGAGGGCGCGCTGCTCGGTTCAGTGGTCGTCGCCGGCGCGCTGGCACTGCTCGGGCGAACCGTGGCGAGCTGGTGGGTGGTACTGGCGTGGAATCTCTCGCCCCTCGACGTCTGGCTGAGTGAACGTCTGCTGCCCAAGCGCCTTTCGGCCGACGGCCGTGTCCTGCTGATCCGCCACGGGCTGCTGCAGGTGGCGATTGCCAGCACCTTCTGGGCAGCCCTGGGTCTGCTGGGGCTC
This sequence comes from Pseudomonas fuscovaginae SE-1, assembly GCF_000364705.1. Lineage (GTDB taxonomy): Bacteria > Pseudomonadota > Gammaproteobacteria > Pseudomonadales > Pseudomonadaceae > Aquipseudomonas > Aquipseudomonas fuscovaginae_A. The sequence continues at coordinate 21,302 of NZ_AQOH01000147.1, forward strand.
GTCTCGGTAGTGGGCCTTGGCCTGGTCGGCCTGACCGACAGCAAACGCACGCCCATCGAGCCGGCGGACTCCTTCTGGCGCCATCCCTGGCAGACCCTGTGCTACTGGACCCAGTGGAGCACGCGCCAGTGGTGTTTCGTGGTGTTGATGCTGGTCGTCTGCAGCATTGGCGTGCAATTCTTTCCCGGCTTTCCGTTGACCAGTTCCAAGTCGCACTAGTCCCTGGCAACCGCAAATTATCAGAAAAGGTTTCTGAAAAACCGCTCCACGCTGTTCCGGCTGTACCTTGAGTACATCCCCCAGACGGGGGCCCTACGCTGAAAAGGATATGAGCATGTCGAAACTCGCAGGACTGACGTTCACCCTCGCCGCCATGACCCTGGGCATGGCCACCGCCCACGCCGATGCCGACCTGAAACTGGGCAGTACCGAACGGGTCACCCAACTGTTCGCCTACCCCAACAACTGCAACGTGATCTGCTACCGCAACTGGACCCTGGAACAGACCGCCGAGCACTACCTGAACCAGAGCGTGCAACGCGACGGCTACAGCAATGCCAAGGTGACGGTGAAGACCGACAACGGCCAGCTCTACGCCCACTTCAGCGGTGTTCCGGACGGCTACGAGAAGCCGTTGGCGGCCCTGCTGGATGCTGGCGACCTGGCCTACCAGGGCGCGTCGAAACTCAATGCCGACGGCAAGTGGGACTACAGCTGGTACCTGTTCCTGCCCCTGGGGATGGCCCTGGACAACCGCAAGAGCGTCGAGCTGCTGCACTTCCCGCCGGATTACTCGCTGACCCAGGCTCAGGACTACCTGGAGTCGAAGACCACCGACCGCTGGGCCGAGCTGCTGATCGACAACGGGATTCCCAAGGAGCAGACCCCGGGTTACCAGACCATCGTCGACATCGCCCCGATTGCCGCGCCGGCCAACGCTGGCAGTACCCTGGAGGGTGTCTACGGCTACTTCACCGACTACCAGACCACCATGGTCAAGGAAGTCAGCGTGACCGCCAAGGGCACGGCCCTGCCAATGGTCGCGTTCGGTGCGCCGGTGCGCAACTGGATCAAGCAGCAGTATGGCGCCACGGTCGCGGTACTGGGGCTGGCGGAAATCAGCCCGACGGCCGGGGTGAAAGTGCCGGTGCTGGGCTCCAATCACCCGAGCTACATCTGGTATGCGGCCGATCCGTCCAACTACAACGGCGACCAGGCCAAGGCCGATGCGGCCGGCCTGAAGGTGATGGGCCAGGACTTGAGCGCGGCCTGCTGGCAGGCGGGCATGGGCCAGAAGCCAGGCAGCGATCCGAAGACGCTGCTGACCCGTTGCACGCAGAACTGGCAGGTGACCAACAAGGAAAAAACCTGCGAGCTGTTCTATGTCTCGGTGCGCAACCTGAGCGAGGCCGATGCGCAGAAGAAATGCACCACGACAACGGTCAAGACCCAGCTCAAGCAACTGCGTGAGCCGGCGCCGAAGCCGACCACCGAAGCCCCGCATATCTGACCCTGAAAAGCAGACGGGGGAGCCAGCGTGCCGGCTCCCCCGTCTTTCTCTGCCAATCGTTCCCACGCTCTGCGTGGGAATGCCTCTCTGGGCGCTCCGCGTCCGCTCTTGTGACGCAGAGCGTCACGGGATGCGTTCCCACGCGGAGCGTGGGAACGATCAAATCGCGCCTACACAGACTTCAGGGCGCGCCGACCGGCCGCAGGCGATACTGCGGTGGCAGTTGTTCGAAGCCGCTGATGGTGGTGTCCAGGCTCTTCCAGCGACCGTCCTTGATCCCGTAGATGCAACCATGCACCGACAGGTTCTGTCCACGATGCCAGGCGTTCTGGACGATGCTGGTGTGGGCGACGTTGGCCACCTGCTGGATCACGTTCAGCTCGCACAGGCGGTCGACCTGCTCTTCCTCGGTCGGCAGTTTCGCCAGCGCCTCGCGGTTCTCGTAGTAGAGGTCACGAATGGAGCGCAGCCAGCCATCGATCAGGCCGAACTGGCGGTCCTGCATCGACGCCCGCACACCACCGCAACCGTAGTGGCCGGTGACCAGGATATGCTTGACCTTGAGCACGTCCACCGCGTACTGGATCACCGACAGGCAATTGAGGTCGGTGTGCAGCACCACGTTGGCCACGTTGCGGTGCACGAACAGATCGCCCGGCAGCATGCCGACGATCTCGTTGGCCGGTACTCGGGCGTCGGAACAGCCGATCCAGAGGAACTCCGGCGTCTGTTGGCGTGCCAGCTTGGCGAAGAACTCCGGGTCCTCTTCCTTGATCGCAGCGGCCCAGCGCTCGTTGTTATCAATCAGGTCTTGTAGTTCGTTCATGCTGTAAAGCCTCGGGATTGATGCACTGTTCTCTGACAACCGACCTGCGCTCGGGGTCACGCCATCGTGCACAGTGTTCTCGAGACGGCGGATCAGTCGACCAGCGTCGCGGCCATCACCAGCGCATCCTCGCGTCCGCCGACTGCCGGGTAGTAGTCGCGACGACGCCCGACCTCATTGAAACCATAGCGCTCGTACAGCCGGTAAGCCGTCTGGTTGCTGTCGCGAACCTCCAGGAAGCACTCGCGCGCGCCCAGGGCGTAGGCCTGCTTCATCAATTCCTCGAGCAGTCGCAGGCCGAGGCCGCGGCCCTGGTTTTCCGGTTTGACGGTGATGTTCAGCAGGTGCGCTTCATCAATGATCACCTGGATCACACCATGTCCGACCTGCTGGTTGCCCTCGAACATCAGCCAGACCTGATAGGACTTCAGCGCATCGGTGAAAATGCCACGGGTCCACGGGTGGCTGAAGGCCGCGTATTCGATCTTCAGGATCGCATCGAGGTCCGCCTCGGTGGCCAGGCGAAAACTTACCGCATCACTCATCGTTGTGTTTCCAACGCGCCATCAGCCGACGCATGGCTTGCCAGACATCCGCCTTGCGCTGCGGCTCGTCCATCAGTAATTCCAGGCCAGGCAGCGCCCAGGCCGAGCCCAGGCCTTCGACCTGCAGCTCGCGGTTATAGGATTGCGCATCGGCCTCACCGGCAAAACGCACCGCCGGCAGACCGATCAGCCACAGGCAGGCGCACTCGCCCTCTTCCAGCCGGGCCTGGACGAAGCCCTGGACGAACTCGCGGGCGACATGCGGGCCCTGGTCCAGGTTGCCACGAGCCAGCAGCGGCCAACGTACCGGCTCGCCGATGATCTGCGGCGCATCCGGCAGGCCGGCGGCACGCAGCATGTCCTTGAGCAGCAGGTAGGACGGATCGCGGCTCTGGAACGGCTGGCCGGTGACCAGTTCGACCAGCAGCAGGCAGCGCCCGGCCCGCAGCAGTTGCAGGGAGAAACGCGGCGGCGGCAACACTGGCGCCTTGACCGGTGCGGGCGTCTCCTCTGCCTCGACCTTTGGCTTGCTGTCGGCCCGGACGCTCGACGATGGCCGCGGCACTTCGATTTTCGGCCGTTCGGCGGGCCTGGCCGAAGGCTCCACGGCCTTGCGCGCCTCTGCGGCCGGCGCGACGATCTCGGCCGGGCTCTCGACCAGCGGCTCAGGCTCGACAAACAGCTCCGGGCGCGAGGGCGCGGCGAACGGCAGTTCGGTGCGGGGCAGCCAATGGACCACCTGCATGGCGGTCAGATAGGCGCGGCGACGGGACTCGATCAACAAGGGGCGGCCATCTTTGGATAGGGTCAAGGCGCCGATTCTACCGTCCTTCGGCCAAGATCGCCCGCGGTTGATCGCAATAACCGCGCGCCTCTGATCGCCTGCGGGTCAAGAGGCCGTTTCATGCAGTACAATCTCCCCCTTTTTCAATTGCCAATCAGTCGGCCATTCCCATGATCGAACCCAAGCGCGTCCTGCGCGCCCTCGCCGAACACTGGGCACTCCTGGAGCCTCTGTGCGAACACTTCGACCAAGGCACCATGAGCCTTGGCGAGCTGCGTCAACAGTTGGCCGCCCAGCAACTGGAAAGCACGCCCCAGGACATCACCAGCCTGCTGGACGTGTGGATCCGCCTCGACATCCTGGTACCGGTGGCGAAAAGCCCGAACCGCTTCGAGCTGAACGCGCAGATCCATGATTTTCTGGCCTACCTGCGCCGCGAACACCGCCTGGGCCTGTGCCTGGAGATCGAAGCCTACCTGCGCCACCTCGAACGCCTGGCCGGCTACATCCAGGACGCCTTCGAGATTCGCGACGGCAACGACCTGGCGCGCCAGTTGCGCCTGCTCGACATGCGCGTGCGCGATGTGCTGAAAAAACTCGCCAACGACGAACAGGCCCTGGTCGCCGTGGCCGAACGGGCCAAGACCAGCGACCGGCAGATCCCGCTGCGCCAGCGCTATGCCGAGGTCCTGGCGACCTGGGACGAATACGTCGAGCCGATGATCCAGTTGGTGAACGCCGACGGCGCCTTCGAGCAGGGCGTGCGCAAGGTCGAGAACGTCCTGCTGCGCATGCTCGGCGAACAGCAGCGCCTGGGGCACCTGGTCGACGACGACATGCTGCTGCGCACCCACGCACGGATCCTGGAAATGCAGACCAGCGCCCAGCTGACCCTGCGCCACGCCCGTGAACTGCTGTTGCCACTGCGTGAAGAAGCCCGCCGGCACAACGCCGTGACCCGTGGCGCGGCGCTGGCGCTGTCGGTGATCCGCCGCAAGGGCCTCGATGCCGTGCCGCAAGCCGCCATGCCGATGTTCACCCGGCCGCAGAGCACCTTCCTCGGCAGTTCCGGCCAGGTCGAGGCCTATGTCTATGCGCTGGCCCGTTTCGAGGCCAAGCCGTCGCGCTTCCCCAAGGCGCACAAGACAACCCGAGGCGGCGATTCGCCACGGGCGCCGCGCACGGTCAAGGAAATGCTCGAACGCTGCACCGACGCCCTGCCGATGCCGGACCTGATGAGCTGGCTGCTGGAGCAGGAGCCGGACGGCGCCACCGACGAACTGCTCTACTGGTTCTCGCGCCTGTCGCGGGAGAAGCGTTTCCAGCGCGAGCGTCTCGAACGCCGCGACTACTACACACAGGAGCACCTGGTCAGCCTGCGCTCCTTCGCCCTGCTCTCGCGTGTCGAAGACAACGCCGAGAATTCCGCGAGCACACCTCATGCATCTTGATCTTTCCGAACTGTCCCAGCTGGCACCGATCTTTCGCGAGCTGTTCAAGGGTTACCACATCAGCCGCCGCGATCCGGAGCTGTATGCCCAACTGTCGAACTGCCAGGACCAGTACCGCACACTGTTCAAGGCCCTGGGCTTCGAACTGGTCTGCGACACCCGCGGCTTCTACTACTTCGTCCCGGACAACGCCACGGCGCAGGTGAACAAGACCGCCCAGCGCCTGGCGCTGTTCACCTTCATCCTGGTCGAGCACCTGGCCGACCAGGGCCGCGACCCGATCGCCGTGCTCGACGGAGGCAGCCTCGGCCGCGATGAACTGCCCTCGCTGCTGGAGAAGTACCGCGACCTGTTCGTCCAGGCCGAAGTCACCACCCAGGAGGAGCTGGAAGAGAAGATCATGCGCCGCATGACCCAACTCGGCTTTGCCCTGGAAGAGCCCGGCCTGTTCCGCTTCCTGCCACCGATGCACCGCTTCCTCGACGTCTGCCTGTCGGTCCAGCAGGACCGTGACATGGCCGCCAGCCTGCACAGCGTACTGCCGCTGCCGACGCCGGTGATCGTCGACGAGGACAGCGACGAAAAACTCCTGGAGACCGACGATCCGCTGGACCTCAGCGAATTCGACGAAAACCGGGAAGAAAGTGAAGAAGAGGCGTTGGCCCGGGCCATCGCCGACGAGCAACAGGAGATGGATGCATGAGCCAGGAACGCTACGGCATTCGCCGCTTCGCCCTGTTGAACACCGCCGGCTACAGCCTCGGGCTGTTCCCGCTGGAAAACCCGCTGTCGGTGTACGGGGCGAACAACCTCGGCAAGTCGGCGTCGATCAACGCCCTGCAGTTCCCGATCCTGGCGCGCATGTCCGACATGAGCTTCGGCAAGTACAGCCTGGAGCAGTCGCGCCGCTTCTACTTCGCCAGCGACACCAGCTACATCCTCGTCGAAGTCTCGCTGCCCCACGGCCCGCACGTGATCGGTGTGGTCGGTCGCGGTCCGGGCGGCGGCTTCGGTCACCAGTTCTTCGCCTATGCCGGGCAGTTGGACCTGGCGCACTACCAGAAGGACGACACCTGCCTGCGCCAGAAGGAGCTGTTCAACAACCTCGAGCGCAACGGCCTGAAAGCCTACGAACTCAAGCCCGACGAGCTGCGCCGGTTGCTGGTGGGCGGGCACACCTCGATCCCGCTGGACCTGACCCTGATCCCGCTGCGCTCGACCAGCGAGCAGAGCCTGAAGACCTTCCGCGCGCTGTTCATCAACCTGCTGCACATGCGCGAAATCACCGCGGCCAAGCTCAAGCAGCTGTTCCTCGATGCCTTCGAGCACAGCCTGCGTTCCGGCAGCGTCGACTACATCGCCGCCTGCGAGGAAGCGTTCCGCGACGTGCGGCGCATGGAACAGGACTACAACTCGCTGGTCGCCGCCGGCCCGCTGGTCGAGGCGCTGGCCGCCGGGGTACGCCAGCGTGACGTGCTGCGCGGCAAGCTGCACCGCATCTCGCCGCTGCTGGACTCGCTGCTGGGCACCTGGTCGGACTACGCCACGGCGCGCAAGGAAGAGCTGGTGATCCAGTCCGAGCACTACCGCCGGGAACAGGACGCGCTGCAGAACGACCAGCGCGGCAGCACCCAGGAGCTGATGCGCCTGGAGCGGGAAATCAGCGGTATCCAGCGCTGGCTCGGCGAGCTGTCGGTGCTCAAGCACCGCTTTGCCCTGGTCGACGACGTCAAGGTGCTGGAACAGCAACTGCTGGCCGCCAAGGATGCCCACGACGAACTCGCCGGCGCCCTGGCACAGTCCCGCCAGTTCAGCGCCGAGGACCTGGAAGAGCGCCTGCGCGATCTGGAAAAACGCCTGAAGTCGGTCAAGCAGCAACTCGATCACGCCGACAACAACAGCTATGCCCGCCTGCGCGAAGAGTTCTCGCAACAGGACGTCGAGCGCCTGATGCGTCTGTTCAACAGTTCGCTGTTCAGCCTGCCGCTGGGCGAACATGGCATCGCCCTGGATGACGACGGCGAGTGGGTCAAGTCGCTGGAACTGATCCTCGACGGCTTCAAGGGCGAGCGTTTCGTCGCCCCGGGCCTGTCCATCGACCTGTCGCATATCGAACCGCCGGCCTTGCAGGCCCTGGCCGACCGCGCCGCCCTGCGCGACCAGAAGGAGCGCCTGGAGAAGGAGCTCAAGCAACTCAAGACCCAGCAGGCCGTGGCCGCCGACCGCGCGGCGAGCAAATCGCAGACCGAAGCGCTGTACCAGCAGGTGCTGGATGCGCAGAAGGCGCTGGAAGACTTCCGCCGCGCCGAAACGTTGTCCGCCGAAGAGCCCGAAAAACTCGAGCAACTGGCGCAGATGGAGGCCGCCCAGGACGAGCTCAAGCGCTCCAGCGACGCTTTCACCGAACGTGTCCAGCAACTGTCGGCCAAGCTGCAACTGGTCGGCCGGCAGATCGGCGACATGGAGGCCAAGCAACGCACCCTCGACGATGCCCTGCGTCGTCGGCAACTGCTGCCGGCGGACCTGCCGTTCGGTACGCCGTTCATGGAACCGATCGACGACTCCATGGACAACCTGCTGCCGCTGCTCAACGACTATCAGGACAGCTGGCAGGGCCTGCAGCGGGTCGACGGGCAGATCGAGGCGCTGTATGCCCAGGTCCGCCTCAAGGGCGTGGCCAAGTTCGACAGCGAAGACGACGTCGAGCGTCGCCTGCAACTGCTGATAAACGCCTACGACCATCGCACCGACGAAGCCCTGACACTGGGCAAGGCCCGTCGTGCGGCAGTCACCGACATCGCCCGGACCCTGCGCAACATTCGCAGCGACTACGACAGCCTCGAACACCAGCTGGCGCTGTTCAACCGCGAGATCAACAAGCGCCAGGTGTCCAACCTGCAGAGCTTCCGTATCGTCCTGGCGCCGAACAAGGAAGCGCTCAAGCACATCGACCAGATCATCCACAGCGCCGGCCAGTACGAGGAAGGCGAGACCCTGTCGGTGTTCGACCTGACCCAGAGTGCCGAGCAGGACAACAAGAACGAAGAGGCCAAGGAATACCTGGCCCGCCTGGTCGCGGCCAACCACAACCAGCTGGGCCTCAAGGACCTGTTCGAACTGGCGTTCGAAATCACCAAGGTCCATGGCCAGCCGGTGATCCACACCGACATCGATGGCGCGGCGTCCAACGGCACCACCATGACCATCAAGGCGCTGACCAACATGTACCTGTTGCTGCACCTGATGGACCGCGACCTGGCCGGGCGTGTCCGGTTACCGTACTACCTCGACGAGGCGGCGGACATCGACGAACGCAACCAGGCGGCGCTGCTGGAGACCAGTCTGCAACTGGGCTTCGTGCCGATCCTGGCGAGCGTGAAGCCGCAGGTCTCGGCCCATGTGGCCATCGACCTGGAAGGCGGCAGCGGCCCGAACGGGATCTATATCGACGAAGCGGACTGGAAGTACATCCGTCGCCTGGATCAGGTTCGGGCCACGCTGAACAGCGAAGCCGCTGAGCCGGAACTGGACGAGGCCTGATTCCACGGGCTGTAAACAAAAACGCCGCGATCCGATGATCGCGGCTTTTTTTTGCCTTGGATTTGTGGTGGGTTCTTCGCGGATGAATCCGGCTCCCACGGGATTTGCGTCGTACTAATGATGTTTGTACAACCACAATCCCTGTGGGAGCCGGATTCATCCGCGAACAGGCCTCCACAGGCCTCCACAGTCCTCCACAGTCCTCCACAGTCCTCCAGGTTATTTACCCAGCGGGATCTTCGGCGCCCAGGTCAGCCATTCATCCTCGGACTTGTCGAACAGCGCGAAGGTCTGCTGCGGCCGTGCCGCCGCGCCCATCCGTTCACCTTCCGGCGTGGCGAAGGCGATGCCGCCCTGGATCAGGGTCTCCAACGACTCGGTGCGTACCGTCGCGCCCTTGAACAGGCTCACATCGAAACCGAAACCACTGCTGTTCCAGAAGCGACTGCCCGTACGCACCAGAGGCGCATAACGCGGTTCGATCAGGATATGGATCAACACCCGGTCACCGGTCGCGCCCAGCTCATAGCCGGTGACCTTGCCCACCGCCACTTCGCGATAGGTCACCGGAACACCTTCCTTCAGCGAACCCCGACGCGGCGCACTCAGGGTCAGGCTCAGGCCAGCTTCGGCCACCTGCGCCTCGGGTGGCTGCTTGAGAGCGACAAAATTCGTCTGCGCCCCCTGCTTCTTCGTCGCCGGCTGAACCTCGATGTACTGCCCGGTCACCAGGGTTTCCAGGTTGGCGGTCTTGATCAGGCCCAGTTCCGGCTTGACCACCCAGAACAGGCTACCGGCCCGCGCAATCTTCTCCGGTACTTCGGTGATTCGTGCCGAAAGCAGCACCGACTGCAGATCATCGCTGAGGTCGACACTTTCGATCTTGCCGACATCCAACCCCTTGAAACGAACGGGTGTGCCTGGACGCAAGCCGTCGGCGCGATCAACCCGGATGCTGATCAGCGTGCCCTGCTGCTCGGCAGCCTCGTGATTGGGGAACAGGCGGAAACGCGGAATCTTCCGTTTCAGAGGGGCTTTCTCGCGCAGGGTCTCGAAGGCGATACCTCCGGCAATGAGGGTCTGCAACGACTCGCTCTTGACCTGGATACCACCGGTGAGGCCGCCGGTCAGGGTAATGCCGCTGACATTCCAGAAACGTGTCGAGCCGTTGACCAGCCCTTCGTACTCTTTTTCGATGTGGACGCCGATCACCACCTGCTTGCGATCACGGGAGAACTGGTAGCTCTGCACCGAACCGACCTTGACCTGCTTGTAGAGAATCGGGCTGCCGACCTCCAGCGAACCGAGGTTGTCGGTGAACAGCACCAGGTGCAGGCCGGGCGAGCGCAGGTCGAGCGGCGGTGCCTTGGCCCTCGCCTCGAACTCGCGCTGTGGACGACCGCCCTTGTCACCCGGCCGCACAGCAATGTAGTTACCCTTCACCAGCGCTTCCAGGCCGGTGATCCCGGCCAGGGAAATCGACGGTTTGACCACCCAGAACTGCGTGCCGTCCACGAGGTAGTCCTCGGCCAGCGGGTCGAGGGTGAGTTCGGCATTGGCGCTGGTCAGGTCGGGATCGATCTTCAGAGTTTTCAGGCTACCGACCTGGATGCCCTTGTACATCACCGGTGTGCGGCCAGCCTGCAGGCCTTCGAAGTCGCTGAGCTTGACCTTCACCCGAATCCCCGCCTGGGCCGCATCGAAGTCTTCGTAGAGACGGAACGGCAGGCTCGGGTCGGTGGGCGGGCTGTCCTTGCGGTTCTCCGGAGTGGCGAAGGCAATACCGCCGGCGACGATGCTGGCCAGGGACTCGCTACGCAGCTTCACTCCCGACAGGTTGGCGTCGATGCTGATGCCACTGGCGTTCCAGAAACGCGTGTGCTTGCGCACCAGGTTGGCATAGGCCGGCTCGATGAAGACCTTCAACTCGACCATGTTCTGGTCCGGGGACAGTGCATAGCTTTTGATCTGACCGACCTGGATCTGCTTGTAGAACACCGGGCTGCCGCGGTTCAGCGAGCCCAGTCGGTCGGCCTTGATGGTGATGTGCAGGCCGGGCTTGAGGTCCGAGAGCGGAGGTTCCTCGGACAGTGCCTTGAACTTGCGCGCGGGCTCGCCATCGCCCGGACTGACGGCGATGTAGTTGCCCGAGACCAGGGTTTCCAGGCCGGTGATACCGGCCAGCGAGACATTCGGCTTGACCAGCCAGAAGCGGGTATTGGTACGCAGGGACGATTCGACATCCTTGTTCATTTCGATGGTGACGTTCACACCCTTGGTGCTGCCTTCTGTGTCCAGGGCCAAGGCCTTGACCTTGCCGATCGGCATGCCCTTGTAAACGACTTCGGTCTTGTTGGCCTGGATGCCCTGGCCGCTCTCGAAACGCACCTGGATTTCGATACCGGTCTGGTTGTAGGCCCGCCAGCCGAGCCAGCCGCCGATGATCAGGGCGATCAGTGGCAGAACCCAGATAGCCGACCAGTTCGATGCCGGGCGGGTTTTGGCTTTTGGCAGATCACTCATTGTCGTCGTCCGACTCCGTGTTGTCCCAAATCAGTCGGGGGTCAAAGGTTATTGCAGCAAGCATCGTCAATATCACCACACTGGCGAAGGCCACCGCACCGAGGTTGGCCTCGACGCTGGCGATTCTGCCGAAGTTGACGATCGCCACCAGGATGGCGATCACGAAAATATCCAACATTGACCAGCGGCCAATGAACTCGATGAAACGATACATGATGATCCGCTGCCGGGCCGACAGTGGCTGGTGACGCTGTACCGAGAACAGTAGCAGGCCGATGCCCACCAGCTTGAACGTGGGTACCAGGATACTGGCGACAAACACCACGGCGGCGATGGGAAACATGCCGTGCTGCACCAGGGTGATAACGCCGGACATGATGGTGTCCGGATCGCCCTTGCCCAGAGAGCTGACGGTCATGATCGGCAGCATGTTGGCCGGGATGTAGAGGATCGCCGAAGTCAGCAGCAACGCCCAGGTACGCATCAGGCTATTCGGACGGCGCGGGTGCACTTGCGCGCCACAACGGGTGCAGAGCTGTCCGTCGCTCTCCGGTTCGTGCCGGTTCAACTCATGGCATTCCGTGCAGATCAGGATACCTGCATCAATCGCCCGCATGTTCGTCCTCTCCCGACAATGCCTGCCACACCTGGTGGGGGGACATCACCACCTCCAACAGGATCTGCAGCAACAGCAGACCGATAAAACAGGCCAGGCCAAGTCCGAGGCTCAACTCCGCGAGGTCTGCCAACTTGACGATGGCGACCAGCACGCCCATCAGATAGACCTCAAGCATGCCCCAGTCACGCAGGTGATGGTAAATGCGATAGAGCAACAGACCGTAGCTGCGACCGATATCCCAGCGGATGCTCAGCAACACTGCCAACTGGCACAGCAGCTTGAGCAAGGGAATGCCCATGCTGCACAGGAACACCACGACGGCGATGCCGGTCATGCCGGTGTGATGCAGGCCCAGAACGCCGCTCCAGACCGTATCGTCGGAGGTACGTCCCAGAAGATTGAGTTGCATGATGGGCAAAAAGTTCGCCGGGACGTACAGCAGCAGGGCCGCGATCACCAGGGCCAGGCTGCGTTCGACGACATTGTGGCGGTGGGCATACAGCTCGTAGCCGCAGCGCGGGCACTGGGCCTTTTCACCCAGACCGAGCTGGGGCTTGAGCATGAGCAGGTCACACTCGTGGCAAGCCACCAGCTCGTCCAGGGGCAGTTCCGACACCTGTGGGGTGTCAACCGGATCCGGCATAGATAGAGGCTCTGACTCTGTAGGGAATTGAGCCTATTCTAGTGGGCTGGCTCGAAAATAACTGTGCAAATTTGTCGGGGTGTGGGGCTGCTGTGCAGCCCAGCGGGGGCAAGCCCC
>NZ_AQOH01000148.1 GCF_000364705.1 Pseudomonas fuscovaginae SE-1
TTGGCGTTGGGGTTGTACGGACGCTGGACCGGCATGGCCCACAGCTTGATCTCGGTGCCTTCCTTGATGCCCGCTTCCTTGAGCAGTTGCTTGGCCTTCTCGGGATCGAACTTGGCATCCTTGATGGTGGTGTCGTAGGACCACTGGGTCGGCGGCATGGCGTTGACGGCCAACTGGCCGGCACCCTGGTACACCGATTCGATGATCTGCGGCTTGTTCACGGCCATGTCCAGCGCCTGGCGAACGCGCAGGTCGGCCAGCGGGTTGGCGGCGGTTTCGCCCTTGAGCACCGGCATCACGTTATAGGCGATGTAGCCCAGGTTGAAACCGGCCTGGCTTGGCATCTGCAGTTTCGGGTCGGCCTTGAGTGGCGCGAGGTCGGCCGGACGCGGGTAGACGCTCACCTGACACTCGTTCTTCTTGAGTTTCTGCATCCGCACCGACGCGTCGGTGGTGATGGCGAAGATCAGGTTGTCGATCTTCACGTCTTCAGGCTTCCAGTACTCCTTGTTCCCGGTGTAGCGGATGTTGGAGTCTTTCTGGTAGCTCTTGAACACGAACGGACCGGTGCCGATCGGTTTCTGGTTGATGTCGCTGGCCTTGCCTTCCTTGAGCAGCTTGTCGGCGTACTCGGCGGACTGGATCGAGGCGAAGCTCATCGCCAGGTTCTGGATGAAGGCGGCGTCGACGGTCTTGAGAGTGAACTTGACGGTATGCTCGTCGAGTTTCTCGACCTTGGCGATGTTGGTGTCCATCCCCATGTCGGTGAAGTAGGGGAACTCGGTCGGGTAGGCCTTGCGGAACGGCATGTCCTTGTCGAGCATGCGGTTGAAGGTGAACAGCACGTCGTCGGCGTTGAA
>NZ_AQOH01000149.1 GCF_000364705.1 Pseudomonas fuscovaginae SE-1
CCTGCCGATGCTGATCCTGGTGATCTACTCGTTCAACGCTTCCAAGCTGGTGACGGTGTGGGGCGGCTGGTCGGTGAAGTGGTACGTCGGTCTGCTGGACAACACCCAACTGATGGGCTCGGTCGGCCGCTCGCTGGAGATCGCCTGCTACACCGCCCTGGCGGCGGTGGCGCTGGGTACCCTGGCGGCGTTCGTGCTGACCCGCATCACCCGCTTCAAGGGCCGTACCCTGTTCGGTGGCATGGTCACCGCGCCGCTGGTGATGCCGGAAGTGATCACCGGCCTGTCGCTGCTGCTGCTGTTCGTGGCCATGGCGCAGATGATCGGCTGGCCCCAGGAGCGTGGCATCGCCACCATCTGGATCGCCCACACGACCTTCTGCTCGGCCTATGTGGCGGTGGTGGTGTCGGCACGCCTGCGCGAGCTGGACCTGTCCATCGAAGAGGCGGCCATGGACCTGGGCGCGCGGCCGTGGAAGGTGTTCTTCCTGATCACCATCCCGATGATCGCGCCGTCGCTGGCGGCGGGCGGCATGATGTCGTTCGCGCTGTCGCTGGATGACCTGGTGCTGGCCAGCTTCGTGTCCGGGCCGGGTTCGACCACCCTGCCGATGGAAGTGTTCTCGGCGGTGCGCCTGGGCGTGAAGCCGGAGATCAACGCGGTGGCGAGCCTGATCCTGCTGGCGGTGTCGCTGGTGACCTTCCTGGTCTGGTACTTCAGCCGCCAGGCCGAAGAGCGCCGGCGCAAGGCGATCCAGCAGGCCATCGAGGAAAGCGCGGCGGATTCCTGGAAACAGCCGGATGTGCGCCGCGCATCGGCTGTGGTGGAGAGCGCGTAGTCTGATAAAAGCTTCGCGGGCAAGCCCTGTTCCTACAGGTTGGTGTCGTACAAAAAATGGCGGACGACACCAACCTGTAGGAACAGGGCTTGCCCGCGAAGAGGCGCTTGAGCACTGACTCAAGGCTTCAGGCTGTCGTACGCCTCCAGGGCATGTAGCGAATAGATATAGGCCGCTCCGGCATTCAGCGAAATGGCCGTGGCCAGCGCCGCCGCGACTTCCTCGCGGGTTGCCCCGGCCTTGATCGCCGCGTCGGTGTGGGCACCGATGCAGCCATCGCAGCGGGTGGAGATCGCCACGGCGATGGAAATCAGCTCGCGGGTCTTGGCATCCAGCACATTGTTTTCGGCGGCGGCCTCACCCAGCTTCATGTAGGCCTGGACCATTTTCGGATTGGATTTGCCCAGGGCGCCGAAGGCATTCTTGATGGTGGGCAACAGTTCGGACCAGTTGAGGAACATGGTGGTAACTCCTGAAAGGCTGAAGGTAGACTGTGTAAACAACGAGGTCAGTGTCAGCCATTCGGCGCAGAGACTTTTGTTCGATCCACTCAACCCTTTGTCCGATATTCGCAAATGAACTCGATCGACAGGCTCATCGGGCTGGCCGATGTGCGCGGCAGCCTGGACCTGCGTTGCCGGTTGCAGGGCGACTGGGCGCTGGACCACGAGCAGGAAAACGCCGGTATCGCGCCCTATCACATCGTGCTGGCCGGAGAGTGCCAGGTCGAGCTGCCGGGTGGGGAGAAGGTTCGCCTGGGCACGGGGGACATCCTGGTGTTGCCCGATGGCGGCACGCACCTGCTGCGCAGTGAGGGACGGCCGGTGGCGCCGACGGCCACGCGGGTCAGCCAGGGGGGCCTGCTGCCGCTGCACCGGATTGGCCACGCGGGGCCCGCGCTCGATCTGCTCTGTGGGCGTTTTCATTACCAGCGCGAGTCGATGTTGTTCGCTGCCCTGCCACCGTACCTGGTGGTGTCCAGTCGCGACCTGCCGGCCAGCGACCAGTTGGCGGCGCTGGTGGGGTTGTTGCGCGTGGAGGCCGACGGCGACCAGGCCGGCGCGCGGTTCCTGGTGGATGCGCTGTCGTCGGCGTTGTTCACGCTGATTCTGCGGGTCTACCTGCAACAGCAGGTGCAGGCCAGCGGCAGCCTGGCGCTGTTGGCCGACAAGCGCCTGAGTCGGGCCTGGCAGGGCATGCTGGTAGACCCGGCCCACGACTGGAGCATCGACAGCCTGGCGGCGTTGGCGAACATGTCGCGGGCGACCTTCATGCGCGCGTTCGTCAAGGTCGCGGGGGAATCGCCGTGGGTGCTGCTCACGCGGGTGCGGATGGAGCTGGCGCATGGTTTGCTGAGCAACTCGCACCTGGGGTTGAGCGATATCGCGGTGCAGGTGGGGTACCAGTCGCAGGCGGCGTTCAGCAAGAAGTTCAAGGAACTGTATGGGCAAGCGCCGGGGCGGGTGCGCAAGGCCGGGGGGTAGGTAGTGATCCCTTCGCGGATAAACCGGGGCGCCCCGGTTTATCCGCGAACGGCGCGCCGCAATCTGCCTACCTGCCTGGCACCAGCTTCAGCACACTGCGGGTATTGGCCGACACCTCGACCTCGTTCATGTGCACCTGCTCATAACCCCCTTCGACATAGGTCTCGGCCTGGTCGCTGTAGTGCTTGTCGAACAGCACGCCGCTCTGGCCCACCGGATTGATGGTCAGGCCGTGGTCCGGGTCGGCGAAGTCGATCAGGCGCCGGGTCGAGGGGCCATAGGTCACGGGCCAGGGGGCCGGGCCGATCTTCGCCGAGAGGTTGTTCGGCACTTCGTGGGTGCCCGGTGCGTCGAACGGACCGACATTGAGCAGCCGGTCCAGTGGCTG
>NZ_AQOH01000150.1 GCF_000364705.1 Pseudomonas fuscovaginae SE-1
GGTCAGCGTATGTGCCTTGCCCCAGACCCAGCCGGCACTGTTCTCGCCATAGAGGGTTCCGAGGTGAGCCAGGGTTGCCTGCCAGGCCCGTTCAACCACCTCGTTGCGATTGCCGTTCCACCATGGGGATGTCTCATCGGCCGCCAGGCGGGGCAACGCGGCGTCCACCACGCGGGTGGTGATCAGGGTATTGAAGTAATCGTCGCCCAGCTTGTCGTGCATCGCGGCACGCGCCAGTTCGTAGAGGAACTGGTTGAACAGCGTGGCGCTGGTGGAACTCATCGGGTAGTCACCCTTCCACGTCGCCAACTGTTCCACCAGCTTGAGTTCCGCCGGGCCCTTCGCTGCCGCGCGCAGGGCCGGCAGCAGCGGCTTGAGCAGCCGCGGGCCGTAGTCGGTGGTGGTGCCCAATTGCAGTTTCTGGCTGTTCTCCAGGCTCCAGCGCACGCTGTTGTCGGCCAGTTGGCGGTTCAGTTGCTGGCCGCGATCGGCCAGGTTGTAGTAGCCGGGAATCACCATGCCGGTGGGTGAGGCCGGTTGGGTGTTGGCCGAGAGGATGTAGCCGCGCGCCGGGTTCTCCTCCTGCGGGTTGGCACTGAACGGGTAGTAGCCGTCCTTGTCCGCCTCGCCGGTGCTGCCGTCGAGAATGAACGCCGGGTTGACCCCATCCGGTCGCTTGGGCAGCAGCGCCGCCGCCCACCAGCCGATATCGCCCCGGGCGTTGGCCCACATCAGGTTCAGGCCGGGTGCCTGGATCTTCGTGGCGGCTTCGCGGACCTTGTCCAGGGTGTCGGCGCGATTGAGTTCGTAGAAGCCCTGCAGGATCGGGTTCGGAGTTTCGAGAAACGCCCACCACATGGCAATCGGCTTGCTTGCGGCGTTGGCGCCGAGCACGTCGTTGATGATCGGGCCATGGGGCGAGCGCAGCAGGGTCAGGGTCACCGGTGCCTGGCCCTTGACCGCGATCTGCTGCTCGCTGCGGGTCATCTCGACCCACTGGCCGTGGTACCAGACCTGGTTGGGGTTGTCGGGATTGGTCTTCTCGGCGATCAGGTCCAGGTCGTCGTTCTGGAACATGGTCAGGCTCCAGCCGAACGCCTGGTTGTTGCCGAGAAAGGCGAACGGTACCAGCGCCTGGTGATAGCCGTACAGCTCGAAGTTCGGCGCCGACAGTTGCGCCTCGTACCACACCGCCGGGGTCGAGAAGGCGATGTGCGGGTCGCCGGCCAGCAGCGGCTTGCCACTTTTGGTCCGGCTGCCGGAGACGGCCCAGGCGTTGCTGCCTTCGAACTGCGGCACGCCGGCCTCGCGCAGGACCTGCTCGCTGACTCGCGCCAGGGCGCCGAGGCCTTTCCAGTCCGCCTCGGCCAGCGGTGTCGGTGTGCCGAGCATGCCTTGGGGGCGCCACTCCAGGTCGAATACCTTGAGGTAGTCGGCTCCCAGTTTGTCGCGCACGTAGGTCAGTAGCGGCTCGGTGCGAAAGGCGGCGGCGAAGCTGTAGGCCATGTAGCCGGCGATGCTGATGGTGTCTTCGGCGGTGAACGGCCGCGGCTGGATGCCGAGCAGGTCGAACTCGACCGGTCTGGCGTGGCTGGCCTGGTACTGGTTGATCCCGTCCAGGTAGGCCTGGAGGGCCTTCCAGGCGGCGGACTGGCGATCCAGCCGGGCCACGTACCGGTCGGCATGCTCGCGGATGCGCAGGCTGCGGAACAGCTTGTCGGTCTCCAGGGTCTTGGGCCCCAGGACCTCGGACAGCTCGCCCCGGGCCAGGCGCCGGACGATTTCCATCTGGAACAGTCGGTCCTGGGCATGCACGTAGCCCAGGGCGCGGTACAGGTCGGTCTCGGATTCGGCGCGGATGTGCGGCACGCCACGCTCGTCGTAGCGCACGGTGACCGGCCCCTGCAGATTGCCCAGCGTGACCTGGCCCTGGCGTGTCGGCAGCTTGCCCTGGACGTACCAGGTCCCACCGGCGGCCACGGCGGCGATCAGGACAGCGAGAACGGTCAGGCTGCGTTTCATGCGGGGTTCCTTGTGCAGGGCGGACTACCGGTTCTGAGCCGCTAACATGTAGCACACCCGGGCCGGCGGATGCATCGCGCAAATCGCCGATTACCCTGAAAAGTCCGGTTTGCCGTGGTCATTGCGCGGGTTCCTGCCAGGGGCAATAGCAGCCCACGGCCATGTTGTGGGTGGCGTGCACCAGGCGGCCTTCGCCGAGGGCCTGCAGGATCGGTTCGATGAAGCTGTTGCTGGAGTTGCAGGTGGCGCCCTGGCTGTAGGGTCCGAAATAGGCCAACTGGCCGTTGCGGTCCCAGATCGCTACCGCCGGGCTGACCGTCAGGTGTTCGGCACCCGGGAGCTGCGCCAGCGGCTGGATGGCTTTCAGATTGGCCGGCAACTGGCCGTGGCTGCCGGGCTTTTGCACCGCGTAGAAATCCACGCCCAGCGGCGCGAAGCGCTCGACCAGTTCGCCCAGGTGCTGCTGGTTGCCGACGTTGCACGGGCAGGCCGGATCCCAGAAATGCACCAGGCGGATCCTGCCCGGGCCGGCGAGTGAGGTCGGCAGGCTGAGCCGGTCGCCGGCGAACAGCGCGGTCTGCTCGCTGAAGGCGCGGATGTAGCGGCCCTGGAACCAGTCGTAGGCGAGCCACAGGCCCACCGCGCAAAGGCTGGCCAGCAGGCCGGCGAAGAGTGTCGTGTGACGCGTCTGAAGCATGGCGATTCGATCCTCGAAGGTCGCGTAGCTTGCCATGCCTGTCCTGACAGAAGAATATCGCAGATCAGTAAAACGCCTCGGCGTTGCCGCATCTTTGCCCGGAGCCGTCCATGCCCGCCACCTTCGACCCCGATTCCCTGCGCGCCAGCCTGCGCCCGCTGGCCGAGGCGCAGCCGTTGTCGCCGGCGGCGCAGGCCTACCAGCGTTTCTACGGCCTGGACCTGCCCCAGCGCGGCACCGCGTTCACCAGCCGCCTCGGTGGCTTCAGAAGCGGCGCCTTCGACCTGGTCAGCCAGCTCTGGCTGCCGGAGAGCCCGGTGGCGACCCTGTTCCTATTCCATGGTTTCTACGACCACATGGGGCTGTACCGCAATGTCATCGACTGGGCGCTGGATCGCGGTTTCGCGGTGATCGCCTGCGACCTACCGGGACACGGCCTGTCCAGTGGCGAGCGGGCCAGCATCGAGGATTTCGCCGAATACCAGCGCGCCTTGCAGGGACTGTTCGACGAGGCCCGGTCGCTGGGGCTGCCGCAGCCCTGGCACCTGTTCGGCCAGAGCACCGGCGGTGCCATCGTGGTCGACCACCTGCTCCGGCATGGCCAGGACAGCCCGGCCCAGGGTCAGGTGGTGCTGCTCTCGCCGCTGGTGCGGCCACGGGCCTGGGGCTGGTCGAAGCTCAGCTATCACCTGCTCAGGCCCTTCGTCAAAGGCATCGCCCGGCGCTTCAGCGAGAACACCCATGACCCGGATTTCATGCCGTTCCTGCAGGCCGACCCGCTGCAGCCGCAGCGCCTGCCGACCGCCTGGGTCGGCGCCCTGGCCCGCTGGATTCCGGGGATCGAAGGGGCCACGGCGAGCCCGCGTCGGCCGCTGATCGTCCAGGGCGACGGCGACATGACCGTCGACTGGCAACACAACCTGGCGGTGTTGCGCCGCAAATTCGACCAGCCCGAGGTGTTCATGCTGGCCCAGGCCCGGCATCACCTGGCCAACGAACTTCCCGAATACCGCGAACGCTATTTCAGCTTTCTCGGCGCCCACTTCTGATCGAGGCTTCCATGACCGACCGCCTGCCACAGCGTGGCGACTACCGCCACTTCCAGCCGATCATCACCCGTTGGCACGACAATGACCTCTACGGCCACGTGAACAACGTCACCTACTACAGCTTTTTCGATACGGCGGTGAACACCTTCCTGATCGAGCGGGGTGGGCTGGATATCCACGACGGCGACGTGGTGGGCTTCGTGGTCAGTTCCGCCTGCGACTACTTCGCCTCGGTGGCCTTCCCCGAGCGTCTCGAGATCGGTCTGCGCGTTGGCAAGCTGGGCAACAGCTCGGTGCAATACGAGCTGGCGGTGTTCAAGGCCGGCGAAGAGGACGCCTGTGCCGCCGGGCGCTTCGTCCATGTCTTCGTCGAACGCGCGAGCAACCGCCCGGTATCGATCCCGGACGGCCTGCGCGAGGCCCTTCAGTCGTTGATCTGAATGATCCCCTCGCGCACCGCGAACAGCACCAGCCCGGCGATGTCGTGAATCCGCAGCCGGTGCATGATCTGCGAGCGGTGCGCCTCCACGGTCTTGACGCTCAGGCCGAGGCCGACGGCGATGGAACGGGTCGTTTCGCCTCGGGCGATCAGCCGCAGGATTTCCAGCTGGCGTGCGGTCAGGGCGACCTGGCTGGCCTTGGCCGACGGTTCGTGGCTCTGCCGGACCGCCTGGTTGACCACCAGTGGCACCACCGCCGAGGACAGGTACTGGCCGCCGTGGCGCAGGGCCTTGAGCGCCAGCTCCAGCTCCAGCACCGTCGCGGTCTTCAGCAGGAAGCCGTGGGCGCCCAGTTGCAGACACTTCATCACGAAATGCGTGTCGGTGTGCATCGACAGCATCAGCACCTTGCTGCGCGGCGCGCGCAGGGACAGCTCCTTGAGCGCGGCGACGCTGTTCATGCGCTCCATCGACATGTCCAGCAGCACGATGTCCGGCTTGAGCCTGGAGGCCAGCTCGATGGCCGCCTGGCCATCGCCCGCTTCGCCGACGACTTCGTATTCTTGTTGTTTTTCCAGCAAGGCCCGAATGCCCGCGCGAAACAGCGGGTAATCGTCGGCAAGCAGTATTCGACACAGCATAAGCTCTAGCCCATGGCGCAAAGGGAAGGGCGCGGCAGCCGTACGGGCCTGCCACGGTTGTTCGTATCTGGATTGCAGCCCAGGGGGTCGCATCGATTCCGGCGACCCACGGCATCCTCGTGTCCGGGTCAGCCGTGGCGGCTGCTGTCGCCGAAGAGCTGGATCAGTTTCGGCAGTTTCGCCAGGGGTTCGACCACCTGGGCCGCTCCCAGCCGAATGGCCTCCCTGGGCATGCCGAACACCACGCAGCTGGCTTCGTCCTGGGCGACGGTGGCGGCGCCACTGTCACGCATGGCCAGCAGTCCGCGCGCGCCATCGTCGCCCATGCCGGTCATGATGATGCCCAGCGTATTGGCACCGGCCTGGCGCGCCACCGAGCGGAACAGGACGTCTACCGAAGGCTTGTGCCGATTGACCGGAGGGCCGTCGAGCACTTCCACCTGATAGTGAGCGCCACTGCGTTTGAGCTGCATGTGCAAACCTCCGGGAGCGAGCAGGGCCAGGCCGCTGTGGACGCGATCCAGATGTCTGGCTTCGCGGACCTCGATCTGGCACAACTTGTCCAGGCGCCGGGCAAAATCGGCGGTGAACTTCTCCGGCATGTGTTGAACGATGACAATCCCCGGGCAGTCACGTGGCAATTGCCTGAGGATGAATTCCAGTGCCTGGGTGCCGCCCGTGGAACAGCCCAGGGCAACCACCCGGTCGGTGGTCCTGAGTACCGGCGGGACCGAGGACGGCACGGGGGCCGATTCTGCGGCAGTGGGGTTGTGGCGAAGGGCCATGGGCCGCGCCCGGGCACTCTCCTCGACCTTGCGGATCAGCTCGGCGGAGAGTTGTTCCAGGCTCTGGCGCAGCCCCAGCCGGGCCTTGGTGAACACCCCGACGGCACCGGCCGCGAGGGCCTCGACGCCGACCGCCGAGCCCTGCTCGGTGAGGGTCGAGCAGATCAGCGTCGGCGTCGGCCGCTCGGCCATGATCTGGCGCAGGAAGGTCAGGCCATCCATGCGCGGCATCTCCACATCGAGGATCAGCACGTCCGGCCAGTCGCGGCGCATCTTGTCGATGGCGTACAGCGGGTCGGCCGCCTGACCGATCACCTTGATGGTCGGGTGGCTGTCCAGGCACTGGGTCAGTACCTGGCGCACCAGGGCCGAGTCGTCGACGATAAACACCCGGATCATCGTGGCCGTTTCCCCAGCAGCAATGGCTGCACGCTATTGCGCTGGCAATCGATCGCGCCGCTGCTGCCGTCGATGTGCAGGCGGCGATAGTGCTGGCCGTCGAGGTCGCAGTGGTCGACCGCCCAGTTGCGCCGACTGAACTGTTCGCGGGCGAAGGCGCTGTTGCTGTGGCCGATCCTGCGCCCGCGCGGCCCCTCGAAACGCGCCAGACTGCCGCCACCGAAGATGCCCTTGCGGTATTCGCCGGGGTGGGTACCGTGGCGTTGCATGTCGGCCTGGATGCGTTGGAACACGCCTTCGCCGTAGCGGGTGTCGAGACCGCTGCGGGCCATCGGGTCGCTGGGCAGCAGGTAATGCGAGACCGCCAGCAGGCGCCAGCGCGGATGCCAGAGGATGATCGACACGCAACTGCCGAGCAGGGTGGTGACCACGCCTTCGTGCTGGCCGAAGAAGTAGTCGCCGGGGAGCAGGAAAAGCGACGCAGTCATAGGCGTTCGTATACCGACGGGTTGAGCAGTCGCAGCGGCAGGTCGAAGCCGTGGATGCTTTCCGCGTGGCCGATGAACAGCAGACCACCGGGTCGCAATGGCTGGACCAGGCGCTGGACGATGCGCTGCTTTTCCTCGTTGTTGAAATAGATCAGCACGTTGCGCAGGAAGATCACGTCGAATGTGCCGAGCCCTTCGGGCAGGGGTTGGACGATGTTGATCTCGCGCAGGCTGACCCGCTCGCGCAGGGCTGCCTGGACTCGGAAGCGCCCGCGCATGTCGCCGACGCCGCTCAGGCAGTGGCGTTGCAGCCAGCCTTGGGGGAAGTGCTTGGCCTGGGCCATGTCGTAGATGCCCTCGGCGGCCTTCTCCAGCATGCTCAGGCTCAGGTCGCTGGCCAGGATCGACCAGTCGCCGCCGCGCAGGTTCTCCTGAATCACCATGGCCAGGCTGTAGGGTTCTTCGCCGGACGAGCAGGCGGCGCTCCAGAATTTCAGTGGACCCTTGCGGTTGCCGAGCCAGTTGCCGAGGAAGTCGAAGTGCGGCTGTTCGCGGAAGAAATAGGTTTCGTTGGTGGTCAGCAGGTCTACCACCAGCCGTCGTTCCTTGAGGTGCGCCGGCTGGTCGAGCAGTTGCAGGTAGCTGGCATAGTTGTCGAGGCGATAGTGGCGCAGGCGCTTCATCAGCCGGCCGGCCACCAGCGGCCGTTTGTTCGGCGCCAGGACGATGCCCGAGGCTTCGGCCATCAGCGTCTGCAGGCGGCGGAACTCGCCGTCGCCGAGGGTCGGCAGCTTGAGCGGGCCGGACATCTCAGTGGCCCTGGGCCGCGGCCAGGCTGAGCTGGCGGATATCTTCCAGGGACAGCACCTGCGGGATGTTCAGGATGATGGTGAAGCCCTGTTCGCCACGGGCCATGCCGGCGATGAAGTCGGTACGGATACCGGCGCCGAAGGTCGGCGCGGCGACTACCTGTTGCGGGTCGATGTCGAGTACCGCATCCACGGCGTCGACCACCAGGCCGATGCGCTGGCTGAAGTCCTCCAGGTCCAGCTCGATGATGACGATGCAGGTGCGCTTGCCGACGGCGGTCGCCTCGAAACCGAAGCGCGTGGCCAGGTCCAGCACCGGCACGACGTTGCCGCGCAGGTTGATCACGCCGTGGATGAACGCCGGCATCATCGGTACGGCGGTGACATCGCCGTATTCGATGATCTCGCGCACCAGGTCGATGGGCACCGCGTAGGCGGCCTGGCGCACCCGGAACGACAGGTGCTGGATGCTCGACGCCGGTGGGGCGTCGGGCAGCGTTACGAGGTCGCGGCTCAGGCTTGCAGTCATGATCCGGCCCTCAGTTGAAACTCACGAATTGGCCTTCGTCGATCGCCGCACGGTTCTTGAAACCGTCCCGCGCGCCGTTGAAGACGTAGCCGTCGTGGCCGCGCGACGGTGGCCGCGGGCTGCTGGTGGACTCTTCCTCGAAGCGGAAGAAACCGATCAGTTCCTGCAACTGCCCGGCCTGGGCATTCATCTCCTCGGCGGTGGCCGCCAGTTCCTCGGAGGCCGAGGCGTTCTGCTGAGTGATCTGGTTCATCTGGCCCATGGCGATGTTGATCTGCCCGGCGGCGCCGCTCTGTTCCTGGGACGCGGCGGTGATCTCCTGGACCAGATCGGAGGTCTTCTGGATGTTCGGTACGATCTCGTTGAGCAGGCGTCCGGCCTGTTCGGCCAGTTGCACGCTGCTGGAGGCGACCTGACCGATTTCCTGGGCCGCCACCTGGCTGCGCTCGGCCAGCTTGCGAACCTCGGCGGCGACCACCGCGAAGCCCTTGCCGTGGTCGCCGGCACGGGCGGCCTCGATGGCGGCGTTGAGCGCGAGCAGGTTGGTCTGGTAGGCGATGTCGTCGATGATGCTGATCTTGTCGGCGATCTGTTTCATCGCCAACACCGTGTCACCGACCGCACCGCCGCCCTGCACGGCGTCGTTGGCGGCCTTGCCGGCGATGCCATCGGTGATCTTGGCACTTTCCGTGTTCTGCGCGATGGAGGCGGACATCTGCTCGACCGAGGCGCTGGTCTGTTCGACGCTGGCGGCCTGTTCGTTGGCGGCCTGGCTGAGGGACTGCGATGTCGAGCTGACCTGCTCCGAGGCCGAGGACAGCGAATCGGCGGCGCTGCGGACATCGCCGAGGATGCTGCGCAGGCGCTGGGCCATGTTCTGCATGGCGGCCAGCAACTGGCCGGTTTCATCCTGGCTGGTCACCTGCAGGTCATGGCTCAGGTCGCCGGCGGCCATGCGGTTGGCAGCCTCCACGGCGCCATTGAGCGGGCGGGTGATGCTGCGGGTGACCAGTACGCCGATCAGCATGCCGAGCAGGGTTGCGGCGATGATCAGGGCGATCATCTGGGTCTGGGAGCTGTCGGCGATATCGCTGATCTGCTGGTTGGCCTCGGCGGCACGCTCCTGTTTGCGACGGGTGGCCTCGCCCATCAGGCGGTCCACCACTTCACTGGTGCTCACGGCCTTGGGCAGCAGGTCGGTGATTTCGCTGTTCTCCTGCAGTTGGCCGGACTGCTGGTGGCTGGTCAGCAGTTGGTTGACCACGCTTTCGTATTCCTTGAGCGGGCCCTCGATACTGTCGACCTGGGCCTGGCCTTCCTTGCTGAGGAACGACTTGCGCGCCTCGGCGATCAGCTTGCGGGTCTGTTCGAGTGAGCTGCGTGCCAGGTTGGCGGCCTGTTCGCGGCTGGCGTGGGTGGTGGCGAGCAGGCTATGGCGCATCGCACGGCCGGCGGTCACCAACTGGATGTTGGCATCCTGCATCTGGCGCAGGCCCGTGACATCGACTTCGTACATGCGATCCGACAGGTCGTTGACCTGGGACAGGTTGCGGATACCGATCACACCGATGACACCGGTCAGCACCACCACCAGCAGGAAGCCCGCTGTCAGCCGGATGCCTATCTTCATGTTGCGGATGAACTGCATGATTACTCTCCTGAAAGGCTGGGCAAGGGTGGGTTGAGCGGGCTCGCCGTGGATTCGGCCGACGTCTGCAGGTGCCGGAACAGGCTGGCGATATCGAGGATCAGCGCGACCTGGCCGGAGCCGAGGATGGTCGAACCGCTGATGCCGCGCAGGTGCTGGAACATCTGACCGAGGGGCTTGATCACGGTCTGCAGTTCGCCGAGCAACTGGTCGACGATCAGGCCGGCCTGCTGGCGGCCCTGGCTGACCACGACAATGTTGCGCCGCCGTGCCTGGCTGGGCGCCAGGCCGAAGTGTCGGTCGAGTGCGATGCACGGCAGCGGTTTGCCGCGCAGGCTGAGGTAGCCCTGGCCCTGGCGCAGCCATTCGGGGCCGGCTTCCATGCACTCGGTGACCATGTCCAGCGGGATGACGAAGTTGTCCTGGCCGACGCTGACCTGGAAGCCGTCGATGATCGCCAGGGTCAGTGGCAGGCGAATGCGGAAGGTGCAGCCCACGCCTGCCACCGAGTCGATCTCGATGACCCCGCGCAACTGGTCGATGGCGCTGCGCACCACGTCCATGCCGACGCCCCGGCCGGAGAGATTGGAGACCTGTTCGGCAGTGGAGAAGCCGGCCTCGAAGATCAGCAGGTGGATATCCTGGGCGCTGAGCTGGGCATCCGGGTCGACCAGACCCTTGTCGATCGCCTTGGCGAGAATCCGCTCGGTATTCAGGCCGCGCCCGTCGTCGCCGACTTCGAGCACGATCATGCCCGAGTCGTGATAGGCGTTGAGGCGCAGGTTGCCCGCGGCCGGCTTGCCGGCGGCGAGGCGTTCGGCGGCCGACTCGATGCCGTGGTCGATGGCGTTGCGTACCAGGTGGGTCAGGGGATCGGCGATCTTGTCGATCACCGATTTGTCCAGTTCGGTCTCGCCACCGACCAGGCTCAGCTGGATATTCTTGCCCAGCTCCTGGCTGACATCGCGGACCACCCGATGGAAGCGGTTGAAGGTCTCGCCGACTTCCACCATGCGCAGTTTCAACGCCGCTTCGCGGATCTGTTCGACGTGCTGGTGCACCGCCTGGGTGGCCTCCATGCAGCCGCTGTCGCTGCTGCGCCGAGCCTGCATCTGGGCGCTGGCGGTGCTGATCACCAGCTCGCCGACCAGGTTGATCAGTTCGTCGAGCTTGTGTGCGGCGACCTTGACCAGCGTCGTGTCGAGGCTGCGCCGGTCGCGGGTGGCAGCGGCTTTCGGGGTGGCCGGCCCGGTTTGGGGCCGAGGCGTGGCGACTGCTTCAATCGGTGCCGCTGCCGGCGGTTGCAGCGGGCTCAGTTGCAGTTGGCAGAAGTCCTGGATGAACTCGAAAACATCTTCGATTTCGGCCTGGCTGGCGGCGCTGAGCAACTGGAAGTCGAAGCCGATGTGGCAGGTTTCCGGGTCCAACCGGTCGAGGGGCGGTATGGCATCGCAGCGGGTCTGCAGCGTACGGATCTCGCCCAGGCGCTTGAGGTAGCGCAGGAAGGCCGCGGGGTCGAAACCGTTGCGAAACAGCTCTTCGGAGAAACTGATCGAGACCTGCCAGGTGATCAGTTCCGTCGACGTGGTTGCACTGTCCCGAGGTTCGGTTTCCGCCGTTTCACCCGTACTGCCACCCTGGGCCTCGAACAACGCGGCCAGCAGGGGAGCCTGTCGTGCCTCGTCGGCGTCGAGCAGGCCGCTGTCGGGGTCGACGCGTTCGATCATCGCGTTCAGCTCGTCCATGCACTTGAGCATCAGCGACGTCAATGCCGGGGTCAGTTCGCGCTGGCCGTCGCGCACCGACATCAGCAGGCTTTCCAGATGATGGGTGAGGTTGACCAGGGGCGTCAGCGAGAAGATCCCGGCCGAGCCCTTGAGAGTGTGCACGGCACGGAACAGTCCGTTGACCGCGTCCGCGTCGCCCGGACTGGTTTCCAGGCGCAGCAGGCTGTCTTCGGCCTCCTTGAGCAGGTCACGTCCTTCGCTGAGAAATCCCAGCAGCAACTGGTTCCATTGTTCGCCACTGAGCATGGGGTCAGGCCTCGGTCGGGTACAGCGATTCCAGATTCAGCAGCGTCAGCAGTTCCCGGGCGGTGTCCGAGACCTGGCTGACGGTGGCCGGCTGGTCGATGGACGACAGCGCCCGCTGGATTGCCAGGAGCAATTGCGCGCCGGCGCTGTCCAGCTCGCTCAGGCCGCCCAGGTCCAACTGCCACGGACCCGGAGGCAATGGCAGCAGGCCGAGCAACTGCTCGCGCGCCATGCTGACTTCGTAGAGGGTCAGATCGCCCTGCAGGCGTAGTTGCGCAGGCATGTCGTCGGTGGCGGGCGTCAGCGAGAACATGGCGGGTTATCCCAGCAGCTTTTCGACGGCCGCCAGCAGTTGCTGCGGTTGGAAGGGCTTGACGATCCAGGCCTTGGCGCCGGCGGCCTGGCCTTCGGCCTTCTTCGATTGCTCGCTTTCGGTGGTGAGCATGATGATCGGTGTGAAGCGGTACTCGTTGCGCGCCTTGACCTCTTTCACCAGGCCAATGCCATCGAGGTTGGGCATGTTCACGTCGCTGATGATCAGGTTGATCTTCTGCCCGGTCAGTTTGTTCAGGGCATCGCGGCCGTCGCAGGCCTCGATGACCTGGTGACCGACACTGGTCAGGCTCATCTTCACCAGTTGGCGCATGGACAGGGAGTCGTCGACGATCAGGATGGTCTTGGCCATGTTCATCACTCTTGCAAAGGGAAAGAGGGGAAAAGCTAGAAGAAGGTCACGTCGTCGCTGACTGTCACCTGGGCGCGACCCTGTCGCTCCTCGTCCGTGGTGAAACGCTGGCGCTGGCGTTCGAGCCAGGCGGACGGGTCGTTGAGACTGGCATCCTGCTGCCGGATGGCCTCGAGCAGTTGGGCGAGGTCGGTCTGGACATGGTCGAGCATCTGGTCGGCGCGATCCTGGAACTGCAGATTGACCATGATTGCCTGAATGTCGGCCTGGGTGTCCCGGGCGTCCCGTTGCAGGAGGCGGGAGGCGTCGGTCAGTTCGCCGAGATTGTCGCCCAGGCGTGTCATGACCTGGGTCACCGCATGATTGAGGAAGTCCAGGTTGGCCTGTTCGCTGCTGCCCAGTTCGGCGGCGGCGGTGATGGTGGTCTGGATCGCATGGTTGATCTCGCCGACCTTGGTGTCCATGCCCTGGCCGGTCTCGGCGGACAGGGTGGAGAGCTTGCGCACCTCGTCGGCAACCACCGAGAAACCGCGACCATAATCACCGGCGCGGGCGGCCTCGATCGCGGCATTGAGTGCCAGCAGATTGGTCTGGTTGGCGATTTCCTGGACACGCTTGGCCATCTGTTGCAGTTGGTTGGCGTAGTCGCCCAGGTGGCTGATCGTGTCGAGCAGTTCGTGCTGGCGCTGGCTGCTGGCTTCGAAGGACCGGGTCACTTCGCGCAGGCGCTCGTTGGCGTCACGCAGGCTTTCGCCGACGCCGCCGCTGCCGAGGATGCCTTCGGAATTGTGCAGGCCGCCTTCCAGGCGGGCGGCGATACTGGCGAAGCGTTCGAACAGCTCGCCGATATTCGATTGCAGCAGCTGGCGGCTCTGGCCGATGCCATCGTTCCAGGCGGGTGCGATCACCGGCAGGAGGGCCTGCAGTTCGCCGGGAGCAGTGACGATATCAGGTTGTGGCGTAAGGGTGGTGGCGGCAGGCTTGTTCGACGGTCCGACAATCCGCTGGGCCAGGGCGGCGAGGGCGATCAGTGTCAGACCGGTGCCGTTGACCAGTGGCTGGCCCAGGGAAAGCCCGATGGCGCTTAGCGTGATTCCTGACCAGACTCCCAGATACATCCACATCCGCTGCTTCCATTGCGAGGCTCAAGTGCGGCGGATCATATCGGTAGCATATTGATATCAGTATCGGGATAACCCTTAATCCCAGCGACGTGGGACAGGTGGTTGTGTATTTGCCAGTCGCTTCGAAACTGACTGGTCGGGCAGGTATTTGGCTCATCATCCAGTAACGGCGCCACCTCCTGGGATCCCGATGAAAGAGCGTTGATCGGAGCTTTCTAGGAATTAGCCCTAAGGCATTTTGCGGGAAGGGATGTAATTGAATGTTACAGCGCTGGCAATTGGGGACAACGGATCGCCCGCAGGCGTTCGTTGGCTTAAGCGTGGTGCCTGAAAAAGCGGCGACCCCTGAGGGAGGGCCGCCATTGAAGGATCAATGCACGAACAGCGCGATGAGGATGATCACCGGGATCGGCACACCCAGGAAGAACAGTAGAAGTGAGCGCATTTTCATTCTCCTCGGATTGAGTGCAGGGGGGCGGTACGGGTCTGGAATTCGCCGTCTTGCAGGTAGACCACGCCATCGCGCTGGCGACCGCCGAAGGTTGCGGCCAGGCTGGCGAAGAAGGCACCGATCAGCAGGGCGATGAACATCCACAGGGTTGACCAGGCCGCGGCCTTGGCCGTCTGGTCGGCCGCTTGCCTGGCGGTGTCCACGGCCTGCCGGGCCTGGGCGTAGACCTGGTCGACACGCTGCTCGGCCTGGACCTGGCTGAGGTTGGTGCGCTGGGTCACCAGTTGTGCCAGGTAGGCACGGTCCTCGACGCTCAACTGACCGTTGCCCAGGCTGTGCACGAAGATCCGGGTGGCCATGGCGTGGGCGGCGTCCTCGCTGACCGCGGCGGGACGGTCGTCGCGAAACAGCAGGTCGATGAAGTAGTCGGAGCCGCTGTCATGGCGGGTGTCGCTGCCGAGGTTGCTGGCAGCACCGGCGGCCACGGTGGCCCCGGCCTTGGCGCCTCCGCCGATCAGGCTGCTGACGGAGCCTGCCGCCAGTGTCGCCATGAGCAGGGTCGCGACGGCCCAGGCGAGAAAACCGTGGGCGGTGTCACGGAAGTAGACCTCGTCGCCATGCACATTGGCCCATTTCACCCGCAGTCGCCCCGCGAGATAGCCGCCCATGCCCGAGGCCAGGATTTGCGTGAGGGCCAACCAGATGATCGCCCAGATACCCAGGCCCTTGGCGCTGATGCCTTCGCCCGACCAGGGCGATATGGCGGCCAGCCCCAGCCCGGAACCGAGCATGAGCAGCAGCAGGGACAGGGCGGCGGCGGCGCCGGCTCCAGCGAAGATTGCCGCCCAGGAGACTCCCGAGTGGTTTGACGAGTCGTGCATGGCAGGATGAATTTCAGCATTCCCGATCATTGTTGTTGTGCTCCATGAGTGAGGGGCCTACAGCCTTCACTGGAGAGGTAGCAGCGGATGTGCCAGATCCTGCTCTGCTGAAATAGGCAAACAATTCAAGGGTTTGGAGAAGGAGCTGGATCCGACGCCCATGCAATCTGCATGGTCGGGCATTTCAATGGCGGGTTTTCTGCACTGGCCGTCAGGCGCGGCCAAGGGAGTGCTGTTGCAGCACTCCCTGGTGAGGAGACTCAGTCGCGCCAGTGACGGTGTTTGCGATGGCCGTAGGCATGGCCGCGGCCGCGGTGGCCTTCGCGGTAGTGGCGATCCTCGCGGTCGCTGGAGTTGCCCATGTAATTGCCCAGCGCACCGCCGGCGCCGCCGCCGGCCGCCG
>NZ_AQOH01000151.1 GCF_000364705.1 Pseudomonas fuscovaginae SE-1
GCTGGCGGCGGTGTCTACGACATTTCTTTTCGTACAGTGCCTAGTGCGCTTCTTTTTTTTCTACATCGTTTGATGTATAAAAATCGGAACCCGACAAGAGAGTTTCCCCCTATGGCCATGGATTTTCTGGATCAAGTCGAGAGCCTCCCACCTGAGCAAGCGATTGAGCGTCTGCTGGGCATTACTGCTGAAGAGCTACGCACGATCGCTCTCCAGTGCTACCGCGTAGCCTCGAATGCCGGCCCGCTGCAGCCGAAAGGCTCAAGGGGCACATTGGCTTGGATCTATGGCACGGAGGCGCTTCGGGCGTTGACCATTCCCAAAGGCTGGAAGCCAACGGATCCCAGCAATCAGCCACGGATTGTTTCCCCAGATAACAAGCATGCGATAACGCTGTGTTGCGGTGATGAGAATACGGGCAACCCCTATGCCATACCGCTCACACGTAACAAGAGAGGCAACCGGACCAGTCGCAGCGTTCATTACAATGTTCGCCAGTTAGACATGTTCCCGGTGGAACTCAGCGATAGGCAACGACTCCCACTAGACACGACTGCGGAGCAGATCCTTTGGATGCTGCTTTTCTACGTCGATGTGGAAAACCAGGTCGTGCATTACGAGCTCTCTAGGCCGATGAACATGGCCGACAACGGCAAGGTTGACGGATGGCAGCCGCGCTTTATCATGCCGCCCCTGAACCTTAATGCCCCCGACGATTTCAGTGGGCCGGACGCCAGTCCGTCTATCGATATCCCTGTGACACCGAGAACATGAACGACATAAGCGATTTCAATCCGGCCCGTTTGGTGCTAGCTCGTCAACGCCGTGGATGGACCAAGAAATCGCTTGCGGACGCAACATTGCTCAGCAGCAAGACGATTTCTTTGTACGAGAGTGGGGATCAGCTCCCAACAGAAGAGAGCTTGGGCAGCATTGCCCAGGCCCTTGGCTTCCCGATTACGTTTTTTAGTGGTCGCGATGTCGAGGCCCCAACGGAAGAAAATGCGAGCTTCCGTTCTTTTTCACGAATGACCGCTGGCCAGCGTGATGCAGCTCTTGCTGCCGGTGGTATTGCGTACATGCTAAGCGACTGGATCGACTCGCGATTTAACTTGCCGAGCCCTATGGTTCCGGACTGTTCCGGTATGGATCCAGAGGCCGCTGCAGAGGCGGTACGTGTTGAGTGGGGGTTAGGTCAGCTGCCTATTAGAAATCTGGTACACCTTCTTGAACTGAAGGGCGTCAGAGTTTTCTCTTTGGCCGAAGAAACCAATCAGGTCAACGCATTTTCTTGTTGGAGAAAAGGCACCACGCCGTTCGTTTTCCTGAATACCCAGAAGTCTGCAGAGGCAAGTCGGTTTGATGCTGCCCATGAGCTCGGGCACTTGGTGTTGCACAGACATGGCAGCAACAAGGGTAAAGAAGTGGAGAACGAGGCGAATGCTTTCGCGTCAGCCTTTCTCATGCCCTATCAAAGCATCCTCGCTCACGGCTGGAACATTCGCTCTGTAAAGGACATTGTGCGCGCCAAAAAGCTCTGGAATGTCTCGGCGATGGCGTTGGCCTATCGCCTTCACAAAACCAGTGTCCTCTCGGAGTGGATCTATAGAAGTATCTGTATCGAGCTTTCCACGATGGGGGCCAGGACTCAGGAGCCGGAGAGTTCTCAGCGAGAAACGTCACAGGTGCTTCAAAAAGTCTTGGGGCTCGCTAGAGATACCGGTCGCTCCTTGAGCGGAATTGCAAAAGAGTTGGATGTCGCGGTCGATGACCTGATCCCCATTCTGTTCAGTATGGCTCCCGTTGCCATAAGTGGGGACTTGGCAGCTCAACCGGTTACTGTACCGAGAAAGAAGCCCAATCTACGACTGGTCAAAACCTGACCCATATAAGGCCTTTACACCAAAAGCCGCCATTACAGGCGGCTTTGTTGGGGCAAAATACTAGCTGCTAGACGTAACCGTCCCGCCAAGTCGCCCGGACCTGCTTTTAGAAACCTAGATGCTGTAGTGGTCTACTAACCCCGGACACCTTTTTAGGCGAGAATG
>NZ_AQOH01000152.1 GCF_000364705.1 Pseudomonas fuscovaginae SE-1
GTCCTGGACTTGTACAGCCGAAGAGTAGTGGGCTGGGCGATGTCCGCCAGGCCTGATGCCGAGCTGGTCATCAAGGCGCTCGACAGGGCTTACGAGATGCGCGGCAGACCACGAGACATCCTGTTTCACAGCGACCAGGGTAGCCAATATGGAAGCCGTAGTTTCCGTCAGCGGCTCTGGCGCTATCGGATGACCCAAAGCATGAGTCGGCGGGGAAATTGCTACGACAACGCCCCCATGGAGCGGCTGTTTCGTAGCTTGAAAACGGAGTGGGTGCCGACGGTGGGTTACATGACGACAGC
>NZ_AQOH01000153.1 GCF_000364705.1 Pseudomonas fuscovaginae SE-1
CTGCTTGTAAGGCAGATGCTCTCCCGGCTGAGCTAATCACCCTTTGCTTCGTCGAGGCCGCGAAATTTACGCAGGTAGAGAACCTAAGTCAATAGCCCGCTTGAAGTTTTTCTGAAAAAAGACACATCCATGTCAGTTCCGCTGTCGCCCAAACCTCATGCCAGGCGGGCTACAGCGCCCTACTCGGCGTAGATCATCTTCCTGCTCATGCCGCCATCGACCACGAATTCCTGGCCGGTGACAAAGCCTGCACCCTTGGACAACAGCCATGCCACTGTTGCCGCCACGTCCTCGACCGTCCCCACCCGGCCCACCGGGTGCTGGGCATGGTCACTCTCACTCAACGGCTCGGCCCGGCGCTGCGCCGGATCACGGGCATCGATCCAGCCCGGGCTGACCACGTTCACCCGAATCTCCGGACCGAGGCTCATCGCCAGCGCATGGGTCAGGGCCAGCAAGCCACCCTTGCTCGCCGCATACGCCTCGGTATCCGGCTCCGACTGCGTCGCACGGGTCGAGGCGATGTTGACGATGGCCCCGCAATGGGCGCGCAGGTAAGGCGCACAGTGCTTGGCCAGCAGCATCGGGCCACTGAGGTTGACCGCCAGCACCCGATTCCAGTGAGCCAGGTCGAGGCTTTCGAGGGTGATGTTGTGCGGGTCGGCAATCGCCGCGTTGCACACCAGCGCATCGAGCCGGCCGAAGCGCCCGAGCACCTCGGCCACGCCCCGGGCCACCTGCGCCTCGTCGGAGACGTCCATGGCGATGAAGCAGGCGTTATCGCCAAACACCTCGGCCACCTTGCCACCGCGCAGCGGATCCAGGTCCGCCAGCACCACCTGCCAGCCTTCGCTGATCAGCCAGGCCGCGATACCCAGGCCGATGCCCCGCGCCGCGCCGGTCACCAGCGCGACGCGGCCATTATTGCCAACGCTCGCCGCGAAACCCAACTCGATCACAGCGCGGCCAGGCCGCGCGCCAGGTCGGCCTGCAGGTCGGCCACATCTTCGAGGCCGACCGCCACGCGGATCAGACTGTCGCGGATCCCCGCCGCTTCACGCTCCTGCGGCGACAGACGGCCGTGGGAGGTGGTGCTCGGGTGGGTGATGGTGGTCTTGCTGTCGCCCAGGTTGGCAGTGATCGAGATCATCCGGGTGGCGTCGATGAAGCGCCAGGCGCCCTCTTTCCCACCTTTGACCTCGAAACTCACCACACCACCGAAACCCCGTTGCTGACGCTGGGCCAGCTCGTGCTGCGGATGGCTCTTGAGGCCGGCGTAGTGAACCTTCTCGATACCGTCCTGCTGCTCCAGCCACTCGGCCAGGGCCAGGGCGCTGGCACAATGGGCGCGCATGCGCAGGTTGAGGGTTTCCAGGCTCTTGAGGAAAATCCAGGCGTTGAACGGGCTGAGGCTCGGTCCGGCGGTACGCAGGAAGCCGACGACTTCCTTCATCTGCTCGCTGCGACCGCAGACCACGCCGCCCATGCAACGGCCCTGGCCGTCGATGTACTTGGTCGCCGAATGCACCACCACGTCCGCGCCCAGCTTCAGCGGCTGCTGTACCGCCGGCGTGCAGAAGCAGTTGTCGACCACCAGCAGCGCGCCCTTGGCGTGGGCGATTTCCGCCAGGGCGGCGATGTCCACCAGCTCGGCCAGCGGGTTCGACGGCGATTCGACGAACAGCAGCCTGGTGTTGGGCTTGATCGCCGCATCCCAGCCGGACAGTTCCGCCAGCGGCACATAGTCGACCTCGACACCGAAGCGCTTGAAGTACTTCTCGAACAGGCTGATGGTGGAACCGAACACGCTGCGCGACACCAGCACATGGTCGCCGGCGCTGCACAGGCTCATGACCACGGCCATGATCGCCGACATGCCGGTGGAGGTCGCCACGGCCTGTTCGGCGCCTTCCAGGGCGGCGATGCGCTCTTCGAAGGAACGTACGGTGGGGTTGGTGTAGCGCGAATAGACATTACCCGGCACGTCGCCGGCAAAGCGCGCGGCCGCGTCGGCGGCGGTGCGGAAAACGTAGCTGGAGGTGAAGAACAGCGGATCGCTGTGCTCGCTCTCCGGGGTACGGTGTTGACCGGCACGAACGGCCAGGGTGTCGAAGGCTACGCCGTCGAGATCGCTGTCCAGCCGACCGGCATCCCATTCCTGACTCATGCTGCCACTCCTTGCTCTCAATCTTTGGAAGATACCAGACCAGCCCTTGGAGAGACGCCCATTTCTGTAGGAGCAGGACTTGCCCGCGAAGAGGCGCTCAAGACCGCCAAAAGCTTCGCGGGCAAGCCTCGCTCCAACAAGGATCGCGGCGCGCTCAAGGGATGCGGCGCGTTCAACGCCGCGCTCCGGGGCCGGCTTCCAATCAGTTGTTGTACAGATCGATGATCGCGCTGACGGCCTGGGTCTTGGCCTTGGCCGCGTCGTTGCGCGCCTGCTCGATCCGGTTCAGGTAGTGCTCGTCGATATCGCCGGTGACGTACTTGCCGTCGAATACCGCGCAGTCGAACTGTTCGATCTTGATCTTGCCACCGCCCACGGCCTCGATCAGGTCCGGCAGGTCCTGATAGACCAGCCAGTCGGCACCGATGAGGTCGGCAACGTCCTGGGTGGTACGGTTGTGGGCGATCAGTTCGTGGGCACTCGGCATGTCGATGCCGTAGACGTTCGGGTAACGCACGGCCGGGGCCGCCGAGCAGAAGTAGACGTTCTTCGCGCCGGCTTCACGGGCCATCTGGATGATCTGCTTGCAGGTGGTGCCGCGCACGATCGAATCGTCCACCAGCATCACGTTCTTGCCGCGGAACTCCAGCTCGATGGCGTTGAGCTTCTGCCGTACGGACTTCTTGCGGGCCGCCTGGCCAGGCATGATGAAAGTGCGGCCGATGTAGCGGTTCTTCACGAAGCCTTCGCGGAACTTCACGCCCAGGTGGTTCGCCAGTTCCAGGGCCGCGGTGCGGCTGGTGTCCGGAATCGGGATGACCACGTCGATGCCATGGTCGGGACGCTCGCGCAGGATCTTCTCGGCCAGCTTCTCGCCCATGCGCAGGCGCGCCTTGTACACCGACACACCGTCGATGATCGAGTCAGGACGGGCCAGGTAGACGTGTTCGAAGATGCACGGTGTCAGGCTCGGGTTGGTCGCGCACTGACGGGTGTGCAGCTTGCCGTCTTCGGTGATGTACACCGCTTCGCCCGGAGCCAGGTCGCGGATCAGGGTGAAGCCGAGCACGTCCAGGGACACGCTCTCGGACGCGATCATGTACTCGACGCCTTCGTCGGTATGACGCTGGCCGAACACGATCGGGCGAATGCCATGGGGGTCACGGAAACCGACGATGCCGTAGCCGGTGATCATCGCCACCACCGCGTAGCCGCCGACGCAACGGTTGTGCACGTCGGTCACCGCGGCGAAGACGTCTTCCTCGGTCGGCTGCAGCTTGCCACGCAGAGCCAGCTCGTGGGCGAACACGTTGAGCAGCACTTCGGAATCGGAGTTGGTGTTGACGTGACGCAGGTCGGACTCGTAGAT
This sequence comes from Pseudomonas fuscovaginae SE-1, assembly GCF_000364705.1. Taxonomy (GTDB): domain Bacteria; phylum Pseudomonadota; class Gammaproteobacteria; order Pseudomonadales; family Pseudomonadaceae; genus Aquipseudomonas; species Aquipseudomonas fuscovaginae_A. The sequence goes on from NZ_AQOH01000153.1 coordinate 3,537, forward strand.
CTCCTTGGCCAACTGTTCGACGTTGGTCAGGTTGCCGTTGTGCGCCAGGGTGATGCCGTACGGCGAGTTGACGTAGAACGGCTGAGCTTCAGCCGACGTCGAGCTGCCGGCAGTCGGGTAGCGCACATGGCCGATGCCCATGTGACCCACCAGGCGCTGCATGTGGCGCTGCTGGAATACGTCGCGGACCAATCCGTTGTCCTTGCGCAGGAATAACCGGCCGTCATGGCTGGTCACGATACCGGCAGCGTCCTGGCCGCGGTGCTGGAGCACGGTTAGCGCGTCATACAGCGCCTGATTGACGTTCGACTTACCGACGATACCGACGATGCCACACATGCGACGCAACCCCTACTTAATGAATCTGAACTGAACGACTCTCACTGGGCGGGTTTGCCCGGCAAGAGATGTTCCTTGAACGGCATATCAGCGGGTACGCTGATTCCGCTGGCCAGCCACTGACTGCTCCACCCCAATATGAGGTTCTTCGACCAATCTGCAACCATTAAAAATTGTGGCACGAGCCGGGACTCCTGCCACCACGGATCCTGCTGAACCGGCCCGAGACTGAGCAGCCCGACCGCGACCACCACCAGCAGCGCGCCACGCGCGGCGCCGAAGGCCATGCCGAGAAAGCGATCGGTCCCGGACAGGCCGGTGACGCGAATCAACTCGCCGATGAGGTAATTGATCATGGCGCCGACCAGCAGGGTCGCGACGAACATGATTGCACAGCCCGCGATCACGCGCGCCGAAGGTGTCTGGATATAGTCGGTGAGGTACACGGACAACGAGCCACCGAACATCCAGGCGACCACGCCGGCGATGATCCAGGTGAGCAGGGACAAGGCTTCCTTGACGAAGCCGCGGCTCAAGCTGATCAAAGCGGAAACGACGATTACCGCGATAATCGCCCAGTCAACCCAGGTAAATGGCACAGTGCAGCCTACAGACGGATAAGGCGGCGCATTTTAGCAGAGCGCCGCCCTGCTGGTAAGGCGGTTGTTCGGTGGATTTCGTACAACCCGGCGCTCAACCGCGCTCGGGTTGGAAACGGACGACAAAACCCTTCAGGTTCTGTTGACGACCGAGCAGGTCGCGCAGGCGATCCGCCTCCGCCCGCTCGATCAGGGGACCGACGAATACCCGGTTCTTGCCATCGGCGGAACGGATATAGGCGTTGTACCCCTGGCTGCGCAGGCTCTTCTGCAGGCTCTCGGCACCTTCGCGGCTCGACAGGCTGGCCAGTTGCACCGACCAACTGATCGGCAGGCCGTTGGGGTCGACGCGATTCTGCGTGGTATCGAGCTTCGCCGGCGGCTGCGCAACCACCTGGGCCGGCGTCTGCGCGGGCACAGCGGCGGGCTTGGTGGCCGGAACAGGCGCGGGAGTCGCCGGCTTGGTCGCCACGACCGGCGCCGCCGGCTTGGCGGCCGGAGCGGCCGGAGCGACTGGCGCCACA
>NZ_AQOH01000154.1 GCF_000364705.1 Pseudomonas fuscovaginae SE-1
TTTAGGAAAAACCGGAGAGGCGACAACTATCCTGACACCGGGGGCCCGGATCATCCTCTTCGCTTTCGCCGCCTGGGGATGGGTGTGGTTTCGGCGCAGAACACTCCAGGTTCAGCCGGCCTTTCTCAAACGCCTGAGAAGGGCTGAATTGACCGCTGTCCTGGGCATCCTGCTGATCGAGCTGATGCGGATCCTGGCGCTGTGGGGGGAATTGGTATGACGCTCTATACCAACGACTACCTCGAGTTCTACCTGACCCTGGTGGGCTGGTTGGTCAGCAACGGGATCTGGAATGCGCTGATGGACTCAGGCTTCTTCGCACTGCCCTTCCTGGTCATCATGCTTCAGGAGTGGTTCAAGGCCCGAGAGGATGGTGGAGGGGCTGATATGGCACTTGCGGCCACTGCCAGCATCGAGCACCGCCTGTGGTTGGCGACCGCAGTGATCATGTTCGCCGGCGTGCCCTTCATCATCGTCAGTTTGGATACCCTGAGGTTTGACGAGAGCCGCTCGCAGCAGTGTCAGTACCAGCAGCCTCTGCCCCAGAACACCGGGTGGAGCAAGACCTTCACCACCTTGAACGGTCAGAGCGCCAAGGTGCCTGTCTGGTGGTTCTTTGTGCATTCAGTGTCCAAGGCGATAAGCGGTGCTGCGGTGGCCGCCATTCCCTGCGGGACGGATCTGCGTCAGATGCGGATGGAGATGAACAACGCCCGGCTGAAGAACCCGCTGCTCGGCCAGGAAGTGGCCGACTTCACCAACGACTGCTATGGCTACTCCCGGGCCAAGCTCTTCATGACACAGCCTACCTTGACCGAGGAGCAGACCCACGACATCGACTGGATTGGCTCGCAGTATTTCCTGGAGAAGAAAGGCTACTACGACACCTATCACTCCAAGACGCCAAGATCCCGATGGCCCTACGATCCAGTGCGGGATGCAGGCTTGGCACAGGTACCCGGCAGTGGCGGCTACCCGACGTGTAATCAGTGGTGGAGTGACAACGACAAAGGATTGAGAGGCCGGATACTGGCCGAGGTCGATAAAACCTTGGCGGAGCGCTTCGTAAAGTGGGCCACCTTCTCCACCGCAGACAAGGTGAACGACGCACTCATTCGGCAGTTGGTGTCACCCAGGAATCAGAAAATAACCCAGGGCCAGGTCTACACCGATTACGGCGGACGGATCGGCCCTTCGATTCCAGACTTTGCAGCGAGGGTGACGGGGGCAGTCGGAACGACCATGGGGACGCTGACTAACATGCCGGCGATGGATGTGGTGCGCCAGGCGCTGCCGATGGTGATGGCTTTCCTGAAGATGGCACTGGTGATCTGCATTCCTCTGGTTCTGGTGCTGGGCAGCTACGACCTGAAGGCGCTGGTCACCATCTCGGTGGTGCAGTTCGCGCTGATCTTCGTGGATTTCTGGTTTCAGTTGGCGCGCTGGCTCGACAGCACCATCTTCGATGCCCTGTACGGGTTCGGCTCGCCGCATGCGAACCTGAACCCGTTGATGGGGTTGAACAATCAGCAGGCGGACTTTCTGCTGGGGATTGTGATGGGAGCGATGTTCATCATTCTCCCATCGTTTTGGATGTCAGCATTAACATGGGTAGGAATGCGATCGGGCCAAACCCTAAAAGGTTTGACAGAAGGAACTAGCACCCCTCATCAGCTCGGGGGCTCAGGAAAGAGCACCCTGCAGAGCGCCATACAGAGATCACTCAAAAAGAATAAGAGAGATTAAGTTTAATCAAATTTGTGAAATGCTGGATCATTAATGTTTTCAGGGGAATAAGGATCAGGAAATAGCTGATCTCCATCCATCCAAACATGTTCCCCAATCTCTTTTCCTCCTTCTGAACTGCTAAGCAATATTTCCTTGCAAAGGATAATTCCTATAACTGCGACCACAACCCAAAACGCTAGATATAGGAACACACCGATCAGGGAAAGCCGTATCAGCCCACTCAGCAAGCTCGCCAGCGTGGCGGGCATGCCTTTCTTCAGCATCCAGCGAATCACCGGCTCCTCAAGCCTGCGGTAGCGGGCCGAGAGCCGGCCAAAGACGAAACCTATGCGGTAGGTAAATCCTTTTTTCTTTTTTGCAGTAGCCATGCTTCCGACCTCGCGATTGAGATTCCTCTCGCCGTACAACTTGCCGGTACGACGCTCAATTGAGCTTGGCAGAGGGGCTGAATGAGGGCTTGTAGGAATATTCCCAAATAACGGTAGATTTGGCAGCAAGAGTGAAAAAGCGAGATTCATTCAGCTAACTGCCAGATAACTCTCTTTCCCTTGAGTGAAATTTCCGAGACAATTCCAAGTGCTTGTTTTGTGCTCAATGTCGCCGTTAGTCTTCGGCCCGTCACTGCTCATCAGTGATCGGGTTTAGCAGCCTGTTCTGCACTTTGATTGCGCAAAACGACACCTCCTGAGGTTCTTTTAGATCCTCGGCTTTATGGTGGTCGTGCGCGGGGCGTCTTCGGGCGCGCCGGTTTCCAAGTGCACCGGTCTGCTAACCCGCGTACGGCTGCCACCTCTCGTTTAGCAGCGATGGTGATAGCTCCCAATCAAGCACTTGGAGTTATCGAATCATGTTCAAAGCAACTCCCAATCCGCCAGCGAAATCAAAGGCGGCAAATATTGATTCCCGTATCGCCGACCGGGCGCTGGCTCATCACAACCTCGGGCCGGAGGCGAGTGCAGATCCCACTCCTATGCCCGCTGCGGTAACACCTCGTGGCTCATCTGTGCTGCTCGACCAAGAAGGGGCCCTGGTCGACATCCACTCGATCCTGCAGTCAGCCGCGGCCACGGCCTACGAGAACGCCGACAACCAGACCGGGCCCAATCGCAAGGTGGCGATGGGCGTGGTGCACCTGATTGAGCTGGCGCAGTTGAGGATGGATCAGGTTCTGAATGGGCCGGCGGTCAGCGCCAGCAGTTGATCGTTCGAGCGCGTGAAAAGCGGGAAGCAAGAACACAGCTTCCCGCTCTAGTCGTACCAGTCAAGCTTGAGGCCGATGGCCTTGCGGAAGCTGTCCAGGGCCTTCATGTACTCCTCTCTCTCGAACGAGACGGGAGGAACACCCTCGAACCAATCGACCTCGGGGTCAGCGTCATAGATCCAGCCGCGCATCACACCGGATCGTTGCCAATGAAAATGCTCTTGATCCTATACCTGTACCGCAACGACAGTGCAGCTCAGGAGTACAGCTCGCCTGCGCTCATCGATTGGCTCAGCGGCAAAAAAGCCTATTCCGCACGACGGTGCCGGGGGTGGATGCCAGTGCATTCAGATAGGGACTGCTGCGATGGGAAAGCACTGATCATTTTCCCCGTTAGCCCTACACCCCGACTTTCCTGACTAGAACTGGCGTCGGGACCAGCCTCTCTTTACCTCACTATCACAATAAAGCTGCCTGAGTCGCTGAAAAAGCGAGGCTGAGTCGCTCGGAGGCCCAGGCACAGAATTTACTGGACACCGTAATGGCATATCGCTAGCTTTCTTGACAGGCTGGGCGTACATCTTGGCGAAAACCTCAGTCTATCGCCGTCTTCTTGAGCCAGCACCTAAACCGGCTTACCGAAAGAAAAAAGGCAAAGGAATGCACACAAGTGCTCATGGACACGCTATGAAACCACTGATCAAATACTATAGATCAACTTGCTCTAAGCCAAAATTTCAGCTCAACGAGCCGAACATCTTGCCTGGAACTAGCCGTTCC
>NZ_AQOH01000155.1 GCF_000364705.1 Pseudomonas fuscovaginae SE-1
GAACATTCCAGCATCACGCAACGCTTATCACCTATTCAACATACGACAGAAAACCAATAGGGAACCACCCTTAATTTCTCTGTGGCCGGCCATAGGAGCCTTCAATGAGCGCAACAGTCCATGTTGATTTACCCATCAGCATACAAAAAAACGAGAACAGCTTAGTTATTGTTGGCTTTGATATCCGTCTCGATCCATCCGGAAAACAAGGCAATATTATCTGGCCGTACACGATTCTGGAAAATGGAGATGCACCTCCCAGTGAAACGTCCATCACGATCTATGCTGACACCGTCACCCTGTATAGCGATCTCACAAATATCGGAAAAAACATCTCCATATTTGCCCGCGAGATCATCGTAAACCCCAATGTCATTATCAATGCCTCGGCCGCTGACACTTGGGTCGCTGAACCGGCTATCCCCAATTACAAGATTTTCAACCCGGCGCCCAATCCCACGCCGAGCGCTCGCTCAACAGGTCCAAAAGGCAGTGATGGCGGGACAGGCTGTGACGCGGGGTCTATCATGCTGGTGGCCCAACAGTTCAGCGAGCTACCATCCCCACCTACCTACCAGCCTAATCGTACCCGCCTGTTCA
>NZ_AQOH01000156.1 GCF_000364705.1 Pseudomonas fuscovaginae SE-1
AGGGCATCTGTTGGAGTCGCTGTTCGCAAACCTTTGGTCAGATAGCAAGATCGTTGTAAATTTCCAGAACATCCCTCTCCCTGACTTTAATCTTCCCGCTCCAACAATAGATTTTACAATCCCCATTCCCTTTAAACCCATTCATGTCCACTATGATTTAGAGTTTGCTTTCCGGGAAAACAAATTACTGGGCGCTCAAAACTGTAGCAGCATCACACGCTCCATTAGCCAGAGCGACAATAAAATCACGATAGATATAAACTTTGGGCCTATTCAACTTGTGTCCCAAGCCCTCACTATTTATGTCAATCGCCAACCACACGACGAAGCCGTATTAAACTGCAGCTTTATACTGGGCGCTTCGTTACATTTCATCCTTGAGAGTGACGGAACCACATTAAGGCTTGACAGCATTTCAGACCCAGCTATCCAAGATGTCAATTTCGTCATAAAAGACCGACTCCTCTTTGACGGAAATCCCTTCTCCTTGGGACCAAATTGTACGAACAAGCTCAGTGAGAGGTTGATGCTGATCATTGCACCTCGGTTCAAGCAAATCTTGCCAATCCTGGGTGATGGGTTTGCAGTGGCTTACAGCGCTGTTCGGAAAGTGGGCGGGAAAATGCTAACCATGGCCAACGGCGGTATAGGCGGGCGCGGCCAGGACGGAGGTACTGGAGGCGCTGCCGGCCAAGGCGGCAATGGAGGAAGTAGCGGGAACGGCGGAAATGGCGGAGTAATCAACGTCTATTCGGGCGACCTGGCGCCAGGTTTCCTCCTTGCGACGGCGGTTGAAGGGTTCGGTGAACAGGTCGCTCTTCCGGGCAACGGTGGCTTTAGCAATGCCTACATCGGTGGGCCACTCGGCTCCGCTGGTGCACCAGGTCACAATGGAACCCCCGGAACAGTCAAGCTCAATGGCAGCGCCTACCGTTACTTACAGAAGCCTCCTGATTTCGATCACGCTGCGTTCGCAGACCAGTTGTCGATCGGCCAACTTCTGCTGGAGCAACAAGGTGCCAAGCTTGCCTTCATCTCGGCAGAGGTGCCGGACGACAGTGCGAAGACCCAAGACAACTACAAAGCGGTAATCCCGCTCTATCTATGGCTCTACGACGCCACCCTCCCGTATATCGCGGGCAATCCTGGTAACCGTCCTCCAACCGCCGTCGCTACGCTCAAGGGTATCAACTCCGCCGCAAGCCTCGCCCTTTCCCGTCTGAATGCTGGGATGAGCTACTACGGGACGCCGATCACCTGGACACCGGCGACCAGCGCCTCTGCCTGGAATCAATACATCAGCAGTTTCATCAATTACGGCAACATCCTCTCACAGGCTTACACCACCGCCTCGGCGACTCAGGCTAGCAACCAGACACAAATTAATGCCGTCATCGGTGCCAAGGGCACCATTGATGCTCAACTGAGCACGCTCAACAGCCAAATCAAAACACTCCAGGTTGGCGTTAATTCTTTGAGCGAGTCTATCGGCCAAATGACCCGGCAGATCGACGCGCAGACCAACAAGATCACCAGCGAGATCACAGCGGATGCCAGAGCCTATCTGCGAGATATCGGTATGGGGTGCTCGCTCGAGGATATCGTCAAAATTCTGCAGGGTATCTATGCCGTTGGTTCCGGCATCGCCAAAGCCGAAGAGGATATCGTCGGCGCCATCAAAGGTATCGGCAAGGGGTTGAAAGACATCTACGATGCCAACCACAACGCCATTGCCAGTGTGCAGACAGCGCAGGCCAACGTTGCATCTTTGCAAACCGCATGGAATACGCTGCAGGAAGATCTCAACGGCAATGCCTCGGCGGGTGTGATCGCGATCGACGGCGAAAAGTTTGAGACATTCGTCAGCCAGACATTCGGTGGTTACAGTTTCACCGCACAACTTCTGGCGGATATGCAGGCGCTCATCACCCTGGGCCAGCGACGCAACACCGCACGCTCAACGCTCACCATCCAGGTCGCGGAAATCCTGAAGCTTAAAGCCGAAGTCGCCCAGTTCTCCAACTACGCCGAATATATCCAGGCGATGGCCGCTGAAAGCGTCGTACCGGTGGAGCCCCAGTACGTCCAGTTCTTGGCAAATAGCTACAACTACACCGCCAATTGCATCGTCGACATGATGTGGGAGATGAACCAGGCACTACAGTACCTGACTACCTCCCCATCAACACTGCAGATCACTGGAATCGATATCGCAACCCTGAGCGCCAAGCAAGCGCAGCTCACCCAGGAACTCGCCTATGCCAAAGAGGAGGCCGCTAAATCTTTCGCAAGCTTCGCCGGTATCTCCTACGAGATCCCGTGCAGTCCCGAGACACCAGCCCACAGTCAGCTCACAGCGTCGAAAAAAATGGTTTTCAATCTGCCGACCAGTGTAAGTGCCGCGCTCTTCAATAAAGCAGGCTCGGTGACCCTCACAGAGCTCACTGTGACCTTGGACGGGCTGTCAGGGTTCAGCGCACAGGCGGCCGTCGATGTCGGCATAGGTCAGATCGGTCCCGACAGCCGGTACAATGTGAACACCGAAAAATGGATGGCGTTTCCCCATGCGCCGGTAACCACCGAGTATCGTTACGTTCCCAGCAGTCAAAAAGTCCAAGTCATAGCCTCCTTCGCCAACGGGGACAATTACAACGGCGTCAGCCCGTTTGCCTACTGGGTATTGGACTTCAGCTCGGAGCTGAACGACTGGATCGACTGGAGCCTAGTTAAGACGGTCGTCCTCAACTTCTCCGGCACAATGCAGCCAAAGCACGTGTCGCGGACGGCTGATGGAAAGATCGAGGCTGCATAAAAACAGGTGAAACATTCCTGCCCTGCATTCCGGCCGGATTTCACAATCCGGCCGGTTTCATTTCCGATGCCCTAAGCGATGAACGCAATCTAACCGTCATACCGGAATATCCCGGCAATCAGTTGGCCCTCTGCGTCGTTGAAGTCGGTTCGGTACCTCACGGGGAAGACCTGGACCTCTGTACCAAGGGAGGCCAGTAGTGCCCTCTCGTGCTCCTGGTTCAGGTCCTTCAGCAATGGGTGTGTGCTGAAGTGGAAGCTTTCGCCCTCATGGAACATCGTGAGGCAGTACGCATCCTCATTCACCACGTAGCCCTTGAGGCGCTTTCCATCAGCCGTCTCGATCGTGGCCCGCACGAAAACGCGCATCCGTGGTGGAAATGGGTTGGATTCCAGCAGGGTGTAAACGCTGTGCTCGTTGCCGGCGGAGTTCACCTTGAACAACTGAAGCACTTGGTCCCGATCCAGCCCCCAGCGCACGACATCATCGATCTCCTCATAGTCGTAGTGCTCCGACCAGACGGGGTAGTAATCGAATGCCGCTTCGTCGAGTTGGCTCTGAGGCAGCACGCGGAATGCAGCAATGGCTTGCGTATCAATGGCCACAGGGGCTCCTGGAAACGTGATGAGGTTTGGCGATATGGGCCTGCCGTGGGTCAACCAAACTCAACATCAGGCGCTTCGTCAGGGTACTGCACCTGCATCTCGTCAAGGCACTCTTTCAGCAGTCTGGCATCGTTTGGCAGGCGCCTGGAAAAGCTTTCCCAGCCCAGGATTTTCAGTCGCCGAGGCATCGGGACGAGGCCGGTTATGGCATCCCAGAAGGCATCCCAATTGCGGCCATACCAACCGGGGAATTCAAGGGCATTGCTCAAGGTGGAGTGGACCTCATCCGAGCTTTCTGCGCTCCTCAAATCGACTTCGACAAGCGGGAGTCTCGTCATCCTTGGTCCTCCGAAGGTTTGTCATGCGTAGTGCTCGTTGAAGCAGTAATGCGGAGACTCGATGTGCGTAGTCCTGCAGTTAGATCGGCTTGATCGACACCACTTCAAAATACCGGAACTTCTTCTTTTTCGCCTCGGCCTTGGCCTCCTGCTCGGCCGTGAAGGTGCTCAGCGTGTTGGCGTCGTAAGTGAGGACCTCGACCTTGCCTTAGAACTCCTTGGTGACGTGCAGGATCACGCGCAGATTTGGGGAGAGCGGCTTGGAGGTGGGCCGGCGTTTGGGAGCAGCCGTTGGCGTCCGTACCGGCGCCGGAGGTGGAGTTGGCTCGAACTCAATTTCAGGTGCCGGGGCGGGGATCGGTTTGGCGACTGGAGTGGAGGGACCGAACATCTAGGTCCTTGCGCAGTCGCTTATTCCTCTTTCTTGCCCTCCTTTTCCAATTTTTTCTTCCAGGCCTCCTTGGCCACTGGACCAAGGGCATCGGTCATGGCCTTGATCTCGGCTTTGCTCTGACTATCCAATCCCGCAAGTGCGCCGGTTTCCACGACCGAAAAATTGATGTACACATCACTGCCCGCCGGATATTTCAAAGGCTTTGTGAAGTTGAAATGATCATCAGCTACAAGCTTGTAGTTGAGCGGACCATTAGTCGTTGGAGCAGACACTGCAATCCCACCGATGCTCACCGCGTCGGCGACATTCTCCTGTGCGGTACCCGATTTGAAGCCGGTAGCGGCAGCGGCGACACTCAGGCCGATTCGGCCTTTGCCCTGCCCTTCATCCTTGGTTAACGCCCGACTAGTCCGTGACGCCACCAGCGCTGGCGCAAATTGGAAAGCGGCTGTTTCCTGATCATGCGTCTGGAACTGCCGCTTCACCAGCAAAATAGACATCTGCGTCGATGGATCGGTGTGGCCATTGACTCTCGCCAACACCAGGCAATTCAAGTTGTCCCAAGCGGCGGTACGGCCGGACCAAGAGGCGCCCCAGGACTTGATGGATCGCTCCTGGAACTCATCAACCTTGCGGTTGACGGCCGCGACGCCCAGATCCCAGGCGGCGCTGCCCATAGCGGTCAACACAGGTACCAGTACCTCAGCCAGCGCTGGGTTCTCGTCTGGCAAACACAATCGCTTCCATCTGTCACCATCCTTGCTACCGAACAGTTGTTGCCACGTGGATAGCTTGCTGTCCTTGCTCACCTCAAAAAGCTGCGTCGTCACCGGTACGAGCATGACACGCTCCTGATCACCGGTCGCCGGATCAAGTTTGGACGTAGTGAACACCGTCCATGTCTGACACCCGCTCAACACCATGCACGACAAAGCCACCGCCATTGGTTTATGCATCGCGACTCTCCCCTGTCACCTTGCCGAAGTTGCAATGTGCATGACTGGGTATAGTCGATCTTGCAAACCGCTCCGCCCGAGTTGAGGACAACAGTGCCACTATCCGACTAATGGCATTGCGCTGTTAAACCGCCATATCTATACCCACTGTTGCTGAACCCGCCGAAGCGGGTATCCATCACTATCATCGTCGAGTGCTGCGCAGTCGGCGCCGAGGCAGAGGGACCTTCCATGCTCCGCTGGTATGCACTGGCAGCCTTGTTCTTCGCGGCCTCGGCAACGGCGTCGACTCTGACTCGGGAAGACATCGAAGCCGCTATATCGGCACCCTCGTTCGATGCCGCGTTCAAGCCGTTCCTCGACAAACTGCCCCAGGTGGTGATCGCCGAACAAGGCAATGCCATCTACTTCATTGTCGAAGGTGACCTTTTGCTGGACGAGGAAGGTGTCCAGTCGTATCTGATGGCTCTGCGCCGCGGCCAGGTGCCAGCAAGGGACGGCGAGCTGCTGGTACTGACCGAACAGGGCAAGAAGGTGATCTGGCCCAAGGGCCAGCGACAGCTGACCTATGCCGTGGACCGTGAAAGCTTTCCCAGTCGAGCGCAATACCAGGTAGTGGTGGACAATATGCGAGCGGCTGCCCAGGACTGGATGTTCTGCAAGGAGTGCGCAATCAGCTTTGTCCACAAGTCCACGCTGGACTCCGAGCCAAAAGCAGGCGAAGTCACCTTCATTGTGCGGTACTCAGCCAGCATTGAGGGTTCCTTCGCTGTCAGTTTCTTCCCAAAGGCACCGCCAGCCTTGCGCTACGTGCATGTCACTCCTACTTACTTCACCACTGATTACGACCGTGTCGGCATCCTGCGGCATGAGTTGGGCCACGTACTGGGCTATCAACACGAACAGGCGGTAGGGGTACCCGGCTGTGCCAGGGAGGGCAACAACTGGCAGGAGGTATCCCCCTACAACCCAAGATCAGTCATGCACTACCTGTGTGGCGGTGGCGGGACCAAGCGACTCGTCTTGCAGAACACAGACAAGGCAGGGCATCGCGCCACCTACACGGAGTAACTTGCCATGAATCCATTATGGTTGTTGGGTTTGCCAATTGGTGCGGTAATGGCTGCAGAATCTGACCTGCCTCTGATTCCCCCACCGGACCTCTCCGCATTCGAGCAACTGCGTAAGGAAGTCGCCGAGGCGCCCAGCAGCCAGTCACAACTGCCCACTCAGATCGACAGCGGCGTGCTGGTGTCCTTCGAAGGAGGCAACGTAGGACAGTACGTCGCGCAGATCATGCTGGATCTGGGCAAGGAAGGCCGATTACCAAGTGATCACTACAGAGTGCAATCCGGCGACACGCTATGCGGCCTGCTCGACCAGCGTGGCTATCCACCACCGTGCCCCCCCATGTTAGAAGTGGTTCAGCAACTCAACCCTAATCGGCCGATGGCCCAACCGTTGAGGGTTGGAGAGACACTCAACCTACCGACTCTGGCGACCTGGCCGGCCATCGCCAGTAAACGGGTCACCGCAGCAGGCCCGCTTACTCAAGACGGCTGCACTCCGGCCTCGGATGCCCTGTTTAAATACTGGTCGAAACTTGAGCCTCGGGTCGTCAACTGCATCCCAGCCGCCGACAAAGAGCCTGCTAGCTCCGTCGTGCAGTACCGCGCCTACCAGTTCGTCGTACCGACGGACACCGACGAAACTTCATTGAAAATCCGTGCGCAACTGGAAAACAGCAAAAGTGCCAATGTTCGCTTTGATGTGATCCCCCATGCCACGGATAACGGCGTCCAGCTGTATGCCGAAAACGCACCGACAGCGGACGCCTGCTCCAATGGGCTGAGTGATGAAAAACCTGTCGACTACCTGAACCAGTTCGACTACGACCGCGACGCGCTGACGGCCGTGCGCGACAGCATGTACCCTGGTGGTACGAAACGCGATATCCGGGTCGTGCCGGTGTACCTGATCGATACCCCACTCGATCCGTCCCCAAACCTGTTCCCTTCCTATGTGAAAACAAAACCCACCCAAGCGTTAAGTTGCAAATGGGCCTCCCCTTTCAGAAATCGCTTCCATGGCACTCACCTGGCCGGCTTGATTGGCAGCCAAGGCTACGGTTTTCGCAGCATCTCCACCAATGCAGCGATTTTCCCCTTCGTCTGGAACAATGTTAGGGACGACGATCAGCTATACCCGGCATCCCCGGATCGCAACATCCAATTACAACAACAGATCCTTGGCGACGCAGATGCTCCCCGCGGCATGACACGAGCAATTTACGTGGCAGCGACGGCGTTCTCGCTGAACACGTTGAGGCCTGTGGGTGAACGCTTGGTTAACTCCGATCACCGCTGGCAGGAAGCCATTCTCAAAGCAGTCAAGAACTCGCGCTCATTATTCATCACCTCCGCAGGGCAACCCGCCACAGAGCAGGAACAACCCAGCGAGCTGACCAACATGTCCAGCAAAGCACCGCAGAACCTCGGCGACTTGCCCAACGTCATCGTTGTTACGGCGTGTACCACCTGTGATCGCAATAACACCCGCCTGATGCATAACGCCAACTTTGGCAGTGGCATCAACCCAATCGTCCAACTCGCTGCCCCAGGCGGTCAATCGATTCCCGGGTGGGTGACGACCGACCGCATTAGTTCAGCCAACGGCACGTCGCAGGCCACGGCATTGATCGCCAGTGTTGCGGCTGCGATGCGCGGAGCCTGGCCAGAGGCCTATCTTGAACCCGTGACAATCAAGGTGCGCCTGCAGGTCACTTCCCGGCCCATGTCCCGAAACACCGACGGCTCTGCCAATCCAGACGAAGCCAAGATTGCCGCTGGTGTCGCCGACCCCGTACTGGCACTACTCGATCCCGACCGACACTGGTTGAAGGAAGGCGGCCAATGGCGAGCGGTGAAAATCCGGCAAATGCAACCGCAATACATCTCGTTCGCCGATGCCAACGGCAAGAGCGACCGAGTCAGCAGCAAGGCTCTAAAGCGCGTCCTGACCTTATCCGATGGTAGCCAGGCGGCTTATGCCTATGAGCTGGTCAATGGCGTCGGTGAGCCCGGGGTAGTACGCCGCATCGGCCCAACCCAAGTGGCTGAAGGCTCGCTGACGCTCTGCGACAGGAACGAGCCACTTCCGCTGGCCGATATCCAGGACATCATTCTTTCCCCCAGAGGCATCGAGAAGAATGAGTGTCTTTAAACACTCCTTGCTCCTAACCCACATGCTGCTGGCGGCAAATGTGCTGGCCGATCAATGCAGGACTGCCGAATCCGTCACCAGCTTTGGCGCCTGGTTCTCCCAGGGAGCACGACTCACGGCAAGCCAGCCATTCCAGACCATCAAGGCACCCACTGCGGAATGGCCCGTTGACAGCATGAAATTGCGCCTCGAGGTCGCGTCAGGTACCGACCGCCAGTGGCATCTCCTGGTCTACGCCCCCGACTATCGGGTACTCGCAAGCTTTGGCCCGAACGATTTCTCCAACAAAGGCCAACTGACGGCATCACGCTGGACCGGGCGCTTGCCCCATGATCGGGTTCAGGTCGAACTGGTGACCGCCCGGCCCGACTCAGACACTGTCATCAAGATCCCAGCCGGAATCGCCTTGCCGAAAGAAAGCAGCGACCAACGCGTGTTCTCCGTACAGACACCCGGCATCGTGGGCTGGAACGACCTTTTCCCCACTAATGGTGCAATGGGCGATACCCTGCCGCGCAAGGCCGGTGCCAAGATCGGCATGCTCATGACCGCTCGGCAAATACCAGGTGGCGACAGGAGCGCCTGGTGCTGCTCCGTCGTGATGATTGGTCCAGGCCTGGCATTGACCAACTGGCATTGCGGGGGCGACAGCCGTTGGATGCAACCCACCGATTACTGGGAAGGTAATGTATGCGTCAATGCCACGCTGGATTTAGCCTGGGACGGCGGCACGATCAGACGCCAATACAACTGCACCCATGTCGAGGCCAAGAACGAAGCACTGGATTATGCTGTGTTACGCGTGCAGCCAGTCGTGGGTACCGGTGGTGTAGTGGGCGAGCCGGTCTATGAGCGCCTGGCCAGCGTTCCTGAGGCAAAGCTTGGCGACGCGTTCATCGTCCACCACAGCATGTGCCAAACCAAGCAGGTGAGCGACAAATGCAAAGTCCTCTCTCTCGACCATCCGAACTGGCTCAAGGACGATGGCCCTCGCGAGATCACCCATGATTGCGACACGGAGCACGGAGCATCCGGCGCAGCGGTCTTCAACGCCCGAGGGCAGGTTGTCGCCCTTCACCATTTGGGTTTTCGCCGAGACCCTCAGACCTGTGAGCGGCAGGACACGGTCAACAAAGCGGTGCCACTGAGCAACATCATCGAGGATCTCAAAGCCAACACTCCCGCGCTAGCCAAAGAGCTGGGACTGTGAACGTCAGTTAGGTTTGTACGATACCTAGTTTAATGACTCGCAGACCTCGAAGATTCAAGTGTGTGGTCTACTAGGCAGTGTACGAAAAGTAATGTCGTAGACACCGCCGCCAGCAAGCGAGTGTGACCATCGCTGCAAAGCTTTCCGCCAGTTTGCAGTAGCGTGTCGCCAGGCGACGGTGCTCCTTTAGCCAGCCAAATAGCCGCTCAATGGCGTTACGCTGTCGATACTTGGGCCTGTCAAACAGCCGTGGTAAACCCGGTTTGGGTTTGCGTTTCATGTCACGCAGCGGAGTCACCGGCTGCATTCGATAGCGGTCACAATACTGCTGCAAGGACTCCGCGTCATAGCCCTTATCGGCCAATAGCCAACGGCATCTCTTACGTGGCCGACCTCGATTAGAGGGAATGTGCATACCATCCAGCAGTGGCTGAGCCTGTGAAATGTCGCTGACTTGGCCGCCAGAGAGCCTGAAGTGCAGCGGTACGCCGCGGGCGTCACTAACCATGTGAATTTTCGTCGTTAACCCACCCCGACTTCGTCCAAGCGCGTGGTCCCTCGGTTCTTGCGCCCCCCTTTTTGACCGACCCCAGAAGAGGCTCGGGTGGCCCTCACGGCCGTTGAGTCGATGCATCAGGTGTTCAAGTCAATCAGTCCTTGGGCATTGAGCTTGACGTGCAATCGTTTGAGCATCTTGTTGAAGGTGTCCTGATTGCGCCAATCTCGAAAGCGCTGATAGACCGTCGACCATGACCCGAATCGCTCTGGCATGTCCCGCCAGGCTGCCCCCGAGCAAAGCACCCACAACACGCCGTTGAGCATCAAGCGATCCTCGGCTCTTGGGCGCCCAGTGCGACGATGAGCAGTAAAAAGATCAGCGACTAGCTCCCAATCTGCCTCGGAAAGTTCGTATCGCTTGGGCATGGCAGAATCTCTCGCTTAAAAGGCGAGAACTCTACGGAAAATCAGGCCACCAAAGGCTGCGACGGGGTTTCAAAGGTTTTCATACAGAGCCTAACCCCGAACACCTCCCTCTGGCGAGCATTCTCGCCTAAATGGGTGTCCTGTTTCAGGAGGCCATTACAATTCGACATGAGGATCGAGATCGACACACCAACGCGCGCTAGGCGCGCTAGCTAACCAAGCCCATTTCCGTACATAGCCTAGATCTTGATGCGATAGTCAGACCTCAAATGACCAGGCCATCAATCGAGAACGTCGGATATGGCTTGGTGATGTATATGGAGGTGAACTGAACGGTTGTCAGGCGGTTCATTGCGGTACTGCCGCCCATCCTGAGCTCTATTTCCAAAACACGCCATCGAATACTGACTGTCGACTAAGCCGTTCTGACCTAACCTACCAGGTCGCTAGAGAGGCATGCAGTATATTTTACATTGCGGCCCAAAATGCTAAGGTAAGGATGCCACATAGCCATCACCAGATAAGGAGCATCTAATGAATAGTGAAAACCGAAAAA
>NZ_AQOH01000157.1 GCF_000364705.1 Pseudomonas fuscovaginae SE-1
CTGAGTGCCGATGTGCGGGTGCTGTTCGGCCAGCCGACCCTGGCCGCCCTGGCGGCGGCAGTGGGTACGACCAGCGACCTGGTGGTTCCGGCCAACCGGATTGGCCCGGATTGCCAGCGGATCACCCCGGACATGTTGCCGCTGATCGAGCTGGATCAGGCGGCCATCGACCGTATCGCGGCCACGGTGCCGGGCGGTACCCCGAACATCCAGGATATCTACCCGCTGGCACCGTTGCAGGAGGGGATTCTCTATCACCACCTCAGCGCCGAGGAGGGCGATCCCTATGTGCTGCAAGCGCAGTACGCCTTCGACAGCCGCGCTCGCCTGGATGACTTCGTCCAGGCACTGCAAGCGGTCATCGACCGACATGACATTCTGCGCACCTCCATCCATTGGGAGGGTTTGGACCAGCCCTTGCAGGTGGTCTGGCGGCGTGCCGAGCTGAGCATCGAAGAACGTGCGCTGGACCCTGGCGTCGGCGATATCGCCGAGCAGTTGCAGGCCTACTTCGATCCGCGCCAGGTGCGCCTGGATATCCGCCGGGCGCCGATGCTGCATCTGGTTCGGGCCTGGGACGAGCCGAACCAGCGCTGGCTGGGGCTGTTGCTGTTCCATCACCTGGTCATGGACCACACCGCGATGGACGTGGTACAGCAGGAAATGCAGGCCGTTCTGCTTGGTCAGCAGGCGCAATTGGGCGCGGCTGTTCCTTATCGCAACTATGTCGCTCAGGCTCGCTTGGGCGTGAGTCAGGAGGAGCACGAAGCGTTCTTCCGTGAACGTCTCGGCGATATCGACGAACCGACCCTGCCGTTCGGCCTGCGGGATGTGCAAGGCGACGGCAGCGACATCGAACAGGCTCACCTGGCCCTGGACCTTGGCCTGAGCCTGCGTTTACGCGCCCAGGCCCGTCAGCTCGGGGTGAGTGCGGCGAGCCTGGTGCACCTGGCCTTTGCCCGGGTACTCGGGCAGGTCAGCGGCCGTGACCAGGTGGTCTTCGGCACCGTGCTGCTGGGCCGGATGCAGGCCGGCGATGGCGCCGACCGGGCCCTGGGCATGTTTATCAATACCTTGCCGCTACGGGTGACCCTGGACGGTCAAAGCGTGCGTGAGGGGGTCAAGACCACCCATGACGAACTGACCGCCTTGCTCGGGCACGAGCACGCCTCCCTGGCACTGGCCCAGCGTTGCAGTGCCGTGAGCGCGCCGCTGCCGTTGTTCAGCGCCTTGCTCAACTATCGCCACAGCAGCCTGGCCGTGACCGAGCAGGCGCAGAGCGCCTGGCAGGGCATGCAGGTGCTGGGCGGGGCCGAGGAACGCACCAACTACCCGCTGACCCTCAACGTCGACGACCTGGCAGAGGGGTTCCACTTCACGGCCTTGGTGGCGACTGCCATCGGTGCGCAACGTCTTTGCGGCTACCTGCAAAGCGCCTTGGACGGCCTGGTGCAGGCCCTGGAGCAGGCACCAGAGAGCGCCGTACAGGCGATTTCGATCCTGCCGGCCAGCGAGCGTGAGCAACTGCTCGATCACTGGAACCAGGCCGGCAAGACCCATGCCGCCACCGCGCTGATTCACCAGCAGTTCGAGGCCCGCGCGGCCGAGCGGCCGGATGCCGTGGCCCTGGTGTATCAGGACGAAAGCCTGACCTA
>NZ_AQOH01000158.1 GCF_000364705.1 Pseudomonas fuscovaginae SE-1
TGGCCAGAGCCATGACGAGTTACACCACGTCCTGGGACACGATCCTTAACGTTATTCGTTAAGGCTGAGTATGCTGCCTTACCACCAGCATTCAACCATTGCCCATAATCCGATGCTGGTTATCTGAAGATGCAAAAAGCCCAGCGATTGCCGGGCTTTGAGGTCGCCTTCAATAGGTACCAGTGGGTTCAGTCCCGCGTCACTCTTGCACGTCCATGAACTCTTTCGCCCAGGCCACGTAGCTCTCGGGGAAGGTATAGGTGTGGGTCAGCTCGGTGGCGCTGAGGTTCGAGGTGCTGTGGGTGACCTGGCGCTGGGCCCGCAGGCTGTCGTAGGTTGCCTTGATCGAGGCGAAGTAGGCTCCGTGGCCGGCGACGATGACCCGTACGCCGAGGTCCGCCAAGCGCTGGCTGTCATTGAGTTTCGGGTTGCCGTAGGTCACCAGCATCAGCGGTACGCTGAGGTTTTCGGCGATTTGCTCGAGGTGTTCGAAGTCACTGATACCGACCATGCAGATACCGTCGGCGCCGGCCTTTTCATAGGCCCTGGTGCGTTCGATGATGGCCTGGGTGGGCAGTACCCCGGCGTTGGTCCGGGCGATGATCGTCAGCTCCGGGTCGACCCGGGCCTCAAGGGCGGCCTTGACCTTGCCGATGCCTTCCTCGATGGAGATCAGGTCGGTGGACTTGCGGCCGAACTGCGCGGGCAGCAGGGTGTCTTCGATCGTCAGTGCAGCGACGCCGGCGCGTTCGAGTTCCTCGACGGTACGCATGACGTTGAGGGCGTTGCCGTAGCCATGGTCGGCGTCAGCGATGAAGGGCAACTGGGCGACACGGCCGATCCGTGTGGCCTGCTCGACGAACTCGCTCAGGGTGATCAGGGCGAAGTCGGGGGCCGCCAGCACCTGCAGCGATGCGACCGAGCCACCGAGGATACCGACCTCGAAACCCAGATCGGCCGCAATCCGCGCGGACATCGGGTCGAAGACCGACGCGGTTTCCACGCAGGTCGGCTTGGCAAGCAATTCACGAAAATTACGACGAAGAGCGGTGTGGGAGATTTTCGGCATGATCTTTCCTGGTTCTGGCCATCGTCAAATACGATCTATGCCTATTCATTCAGTGCGGCGAGACTACCACGCGCAAACATAGGCGGTTATGACGTTTGGGAATAGGCTATGCGCCATGCACATAGCTGGGCCCATGGCGCTGAGGATTCTCGCCGACTCTACCGGGAAATCGCGCCGACTTTCCTTGCAATCGCTTCCATGACCGCTTCCTGGGTCTTTGCGATGATCAGTCCCGGCGTCTGTTCATCGTGATGCCCCCCACTTGATGTCCGTGCCGAATGGGACGCCATAAAACCTGTCGTCATAGTTGACGATATTGTATTGAAGCGCCGATTCAACCTTCACGAGGACCGCGGGAGGGGCCTGCTTCATTGTATAGGTGGTCAGCCAGGCAATATACAGGCAGGCGATAATCGTAGCCGCTCCGGTCCAGGCCAAGGGTTTGCGCAAGCCTGTGGTCCAAGCGGGGGAGGAGATCGTGACGATCTTGCGTTGCCGCCATTTATTGAAGGGGGGTCAATGGCGAAACAGGCAAACCAGGCAAACCAGGAGCGAAGTCCCGATGATGATCGCCTGGGTTGAGTAGGTTCCCTCGGGTAGGCCGATTTTCTCCAGCAACAGGCCGATAATAAATCCGTGAACGATGTAGAGCGGATAGCTGAATTCGCCCAGCCAGCGGTCGACACGGTTGTCTTTCCAGAACAGGAAAACAAAAGGCAGGCAAAGGGCAAAGGTGCAATAGAACAGCCAGAGCGCCAGCGTATCGTAGCCTGTGGCTCTGCTGACGACTGGGTAGCCGCCGGAGAACAGTCTGTAAAGAGTGCCGAAATCCTTTTGCCACCGGAGTGATTTCTTCAATTCGAAGAGGGCGAGAGGTGCGTTTTTAGTCGAAAAATGTGCCAACGGAAACCATGCGTGAAAAGCGGCATGCGAGGTCTTGGAACACGGCTCAGGCGCAGGCGTGCAACCAATGCCTTGCGTAGGCATTTGACCGATGCAGAGTAAACCAGTGAGGGCTGGGAGGGTAGGCCAGCCGTGCTCGAATCTGGCGAAGAATGGCCAGAGTGTGGCGGGGAGGTGGGGCTTTTCGTGCGAGGCCACCTGTATCTTCACGGTCGCAGGGGCGGCAGTCACGACGCTTTACGGGCAATTCGGACCACCGTTCCCACTGAAAAAACGGGGGATCAGTGCTGGGGTACGCTCAGGCGCGAGTACTGATCCTGGCTGATCCAGCCGGTGAAGGAGCGATCCTCGGCATTGATGAATTCGACCTGGGCCGCCCCGTTCTTGTAAGCCAGTACGCCGACGACATCGCCCTTGACGATGTAGGGGCCCTTGGTGGCCTTGGCGTCCGGGGTCTTCTGCAGCAGGGCCTTGTCGGCCGAGACCGTGACCAGGCCGATCCAGTTCTTGCTCGCGGTCCGGGTAAGGTCCAGGCCGGTGGCGATTTCCGGCATCAGCACGTTCATGCAGCCGGGGTGTTGCTGGCCCTGTTCCACGGTCAGGGTCACGCCATCGGCCGAGGGCTTCACGCTGCCGGGATAGACGTCGTCGAGCCAGGTCGACACGGCAGCGGGCTTGCCCTGCAGGTAGAAGGCACAACTGAAGGTGTTGCCTTCGCCGCGCTCTTCGGCATAGAAACCCTCGACCTGATGGTCCGGCGTGACCGCCAGCATCAACTGCTCGTACTTGCCCGAATGCAGTTCAGCGGCGAAGGCCGACGTACCGGCACACAGCGAAATCGCCCCGGCGACCAGCCAGCGGGAAACGGAAAATTTACACGTCATGTCATTTTTTTCCTTCAAATTTTTCGTAGGCCTTTTTAATGCGCGAGTCATAGTCGCCATAATCCTTGCCGTTATAGTTGAACGCCATGCCGACGTAATCCTTGTTCTTCATCGCCTTCATCAAGGCCGGGTTCTTCAGGCAGAAACCGACGAAGGCCTTCAGTTGCGTACCGGCATTGAGTTTCATGTCGGTGACGAACTCAAAGACATTCTTGTAGCCACAAGCGGCATAGTTGAAACCCATGACCTGAAACATGCCCCAGGACGCCGACATCAATGCGGCCTCCTGGTCCAGGCCGAAAGCGGTGGCCATGGTTTCCCAGGCCTTGGCCTGATCCTTGTTGTTGACCTGCCACTGGGGACCGGCTTTCTTCACATAGGGATAGGACAGCAGCGGGTGCGTCTTGTCGTACTTGCTCTTGGTGTATTTGCGGAAGGTGTGCCCTTCGAAGGCGATCACCGGCAGTTTGGCCGGGCCGAAACCGGAGCGGCCACCGGACTCGACGGTGGCGAAGGCCTTGATGATGTTCACTGGAATGCCGTTGCCCAGTTGCGTGGCGGCATTCTGGAAGTCGGTGTCGCTCAGGGTCATGTTGCCATCGCATGTGGCCTGCAGCACCATCTGGCGGTTGCGCCGCTCGGCTTCGATCATCGCCCGCATGCGGTCCAGGTAGTGATTGACCGTGGCCTGGACGTCGCCACCACTGTTGGCGAATGCATTGAAGAAGGTCGGCAGGCGCAGGCCGAAGTTCGGCTTGACCGGCACCTTGATCGCTTCTTCGATCAGGCTGTTGAAGGTTCGGCCGGTCGGATCGACGACGCCGTCAGGGTGGGCATACTTGAGGTGGCGGAACTGATACTGGCTGATGCACTGCACCAACTGGGCGTCGCACTTGCCATTTTCCTGCAAGGGGAAACCCATCTTCGGGATGATCAGGTTAAACAGGTACTGGATGCATTGAACATCGGCGGGCAAGTTTCGAGCCTTGCCGGGAGCACCTACTGACGCACTGATGAGGCTAGGCAAACCCTGAAGATTTTTCATCGTCGACATCCTTGTTATGTTGTAGAGAAAGACAGAAATTGACATCACTTTAGTATCATTTCTGTGTCTCTATCATACGTTGAAACAATTGGCTGGCGGAAACTAGCAAGCAGTTTTTGGGTTGTCCAGAGGCTGTTTGGAAAGTTGTGAAATGGCCATCACCCGCTCACCTGAAGCCGTACAGTCACCGCCAGCGATCTGCGGGTTGTGGCCTCGTTGCCGGTTGCCATGATCGAGACAGCACATGCCTGCAATTCCGGGGGCAGGGTTACGGGGATAGTAGGTGGGCGCACAGCCGGGCGGCCGTTCGCTGGTGAGCCGACGGCTTGCCACCTTGCCGATTCGACCAACGACCCACAGGAGTTTGTATGAGCACATTCGTGACACGCGATGGCACCGAGATCTATTACAAGGATTGGGGCACTGGCAAGCCGGTGTTATTCAGCCATGGCTGGCCGCTGGATGCGGACATGTGGGAATACCAGATGGAGTACCTGAGCAGCCGCGGCTATCGCACCATCGCCTTCGACCGGCGTGGTTTTGGTCGCTCCAGCCAGCCCTGGAGCGGCTATGACTACGACACCTTCGCCGATGATCTGGCTCAGTTGATCGAGCACCTCGATCTTCAGGAGGTCACGCTGGTGGGTTTCTCCATGGGAGGCGGTGATGTCAGTCGCTATATTGCCCGTCACGGCAGCAAGCGCGTCGCCGGGCTGGTGCTGCTGGGCGCGGTGACGCCGTTGTTCATCCAGACCGATGATCATCCGCAAGGTGTTCCCCTGGCTGTCTTCGACGGCATCAAGGCCGGCCTGCTCAAGGATCGCGCGCAGTTCATCGCCGATTTCGCCGCGCCGTTCTACGGTACCAACCATGGTCAGGTGGTTTCCCAGGGCGTGTTGACCCAGACCCTGAATATCGCGTTGCTGGCGTCGCTCAAGGGCACGCTGGATTGCGTGACGGCGTTTTCCGAGACCGATTTCCGCGCGGACATGGCCCGGATCGACGTGCCGACGCTGGTGATCCATGGGGATGACGACCAGATCGTGCCTTTCGAAGCTACCGGCAAGTTGGCCGCCGAGTTGATCCCGGGCGCGCGCCTGAAGGTCTATGCCGGCGCACCGCACGGTTTTGCGGTGACTCACGCGGCTCAGTTGAACGAGGACCTGCTCGCTTTCCTGGCTGGCTGATCCATCGCTGACCGGAAGGTCATCCCTGGTCATCTCTCCTGCGTTGTGCGGGAGAGATATCAAAATCACACCCTGTATTTCGAGCATGCATCAGGATGGAAAATGTACGACAGTCATAACCTGATTATGCGTCTGATCATCCACAAGTCGTCATTGGGGCAATGGTTTTTGTGAGTATTTGTGAGCAGGATTTCCGATCCTAATAAGAATATTGTAGGATATTGAATGGCTCCGTTCTGGAGTTTTGTTGTTGGACGATGCATGGAGCTTTTCGTTTTTAACGGCAATGGAGGCCGTGATTCATGTTCAAGGCCAGGCATAATCTATGGCTTTTATTGTTTGTCTATGTCGTTGGTGTCAGTGGTTATATTTATTATCTTCACTCTCAAGCACGCGACATCCTGACACAGGGCATCAATGACAAGCTTCTGCATGCGGCGTTGGGCGCCTCCGCCATCCTCGGTGATCAGTATCACGATCACTTGCTGGATAAGAACTCAAAATCGATGGAGGAGGATCTGGACGCCATCCAGCGTCTCTCCCGATTCAATGAGTCCATGGGCACGGCGTTTGTCTACACCGTGATAAAGCAGGCGGGAGGCGCTTACCTGGTCAGTTCCAGCGCCTCAGCCGAAGAGGTCCAGAACCAGAATTTCGTACGCTTTTTCGATCCCTATCCGGATGCCAGCCAGGCACTGCTGGATAGCTTTGAACGCAGCGAGCCCAGCTGGATCGATTATTCCGACCGTTGGGGTGATTTCCGCGCGGTGTTCATTCCTTTGAAGTCTCGCGATGGCACGGTTTATGTTGCTGGCGCGGAGATAAGACTAGCCGATTACTATCAGCAACTGGGGCGGGAGTCCCTTTATCATATTGTATTGGCCATCCTGATTTTCTTGGCCTTTAGTCTCTTGTTTACTGTCGATTCGCTGCGCATGCGTGCTCATCTGCAGCAGTTGCAGATAAATGAGAAGTTGGGGCAGGCCAAAAAAGCCGCCGAGCATGCTGATCGATCCAAAACCAAGTTCCTGGCATCCATGAGTCATGAAATTCGCACGCCCATGTATGGTGTCATCGGCGCCACCGACTTGTTGGCTGGAACATCGCTGGACACTGAACAACGCGAGCTGTTGAACACGATCCATACGAGTGGCGCGGCGTTGCTGGCCCTGATCAACGATATCCTCGACCTGGCGAAGATCGAGTCGGGCAAGCCCGATTTCAAACCGCGGGTATTCGAGTTGCGGACGTTGTTGAATTCAAGTGCGGATCTGCTCCGACAGAACCTGCAGGACAAGCCGGTCGAGCTTGAAGTCAAGGTGTCGGGCAACGTGCCCCGCTGGGTCAAGACTGATGCCGATCGTCTTCGGCAGATTCTGTTCAACCTGCTGGGAAATGCGATCAAGTTCACCGAAGCAGGAAGGATATCGCTGAGTGTCGAATTCACTGGCAATGCGCTCGAGCCTCGTCTCGATTTTTCCATACGCGATACCGGTATCGGTATTTCCGCCGAACAGCAGCTCAGCCTGTTCGATCCGTTCACCCAGTTTGAAGGCGCTGTAGACCCTCGTTTCAGTGGGAGCGGCCTGGGTCTGTCCATTTGCAAGAGTCTGATCGAAGCCCAGGGGGGCGAGTTGTCCGTCAGCAGCCGGTTCGGTGTCGGTTCGGTTTTCTCTTTCTCACTGCCCCTCGAACCTTTTCTTGCCGGTGAGATACCCGTTGCCCTGGATAAGCCGTCCTTGATTTTCGACGCGTCCTTTGCTCGTGACTATCCGCTTGAGATCGTGCTGGTGGAAAATCATCCACTGAACCAGAAAGTGGCGATGGCTATGCTACAAACACTGGGATATACGCCAGACCTGGTATCCAATGGACTGGAGGCGTTGGAACGCTGTGCGGTTGCTACGCCTGATGTCATTCTCATGGACATCAACATGCCTGGCATGGATGGGCTGGAGGCCATTCGCCGTATCCGCCAAATTTCATCAGGTCAGGGCAGCTATATCGTGGCCTTCACGGCCAGCGCGTTTTCAAGTGAGATCGAGCGGTTTCGGCGGGCAGGGGCCAACGACATCCTTACCAAACCTGCGAACTTTCTCGGATTTGCCGAAGTGCTCCAGCGTGCTACAGACCACCTGCAGCTTCACCGCAGCCCGTTGATGGCTGAATGAGTGCCGGTTTCCGAGCTTGGCGCCTGGGGGAACGCAGGTGCCTGCTCAGTGCCCTTCATGCTGCTTGCGATACGCCCCCGGTTGCACCCCCACCGCCCTGGTGAACGCCCGGGTAAACGCGGCGATCGACTGGTAGCCCACTGCCGCGCAGACCTGCTCCACGGTGTGGTTAGCCTTGAGCAACTGGCAGGCATGGCGGATACGCAGTGCCAGCAGCACCTGGCCCGGCGACTGCCCGGCCAGTTCGTTGAAACGCTTGAAGAACGCCGAGCGCGACAGGCCGGTGCAGGCCGCCATGCTCTCCAGCGACCAGTTCTGCGCCGGTCGTTCGATCAGTTGCTCCAGCAGCGGAGCAAAGCCCGGGTGCCGGGCCAGCGATACCAGGCCGCCCAGGTCCTGATTGTCGCTCACCTGTTGGCGCAGCACGTAGAGGAACAGCAGGTGGCTCAGGCGTTCCAGCAGTGACGAGGAGGGCGCCGGCTGGCGCTGGCATTCCTCCAGGATCAGGCCGAACAGGGCCCGTGCCGCGTTCGATGAGGGATCGCCGGCGCGCAGCGCGATCCAGTCCGGCAAGCCGTCGATGATCAGCGACGACAGCCTCGAGCGGAAGTGGAAGAAGCCGCAGACCAGGCCAACGCCATCCTGGGCTTCGCCGTCGAGTGCGGTCATGGTCATGCGCGGCAGCGCCTGGGCTTGCCTGCCGTCCTCGGCGCTGGACAAGCGGTAGTCCAGGTCCCGCAGCAGGAACAGCGCATCCCCGGCGTTCAGACGCACGCCGTCTTGCGCTCCATCAATATGCAGCCAGCAGTGACCCTGCACTATCAGGTGGAAACTGGCCCGGGCCAGACCGTGGGTACTGGCATGCCAGCCGCCGCAGTAACGACCGACGTGAAACAGGCTGGTGTCGAGTTCGAGGCTTTCTAATAACCAATCAACCAGTGGGCTGGACGAAATCATCTAATGGAAACACTCAGGAGCAAGTAATCGCTACTTTTGAATATGGATCGGAATTCTTATAACCAACAGACTTGTGGGACACCCCATACAGCAGGAGTCCACTCCATGTCGCGCGTCACTCTACATACTCTGCAAAGCGCCCCTGAAGCGGCCAGGCCCTTTCTGGAAAACGCCCAGAAGAATTCCGGGTTCATTCCAAACCTGCTGGGCGTGCTCGCCAACGCTCCGGCGGCACTGGAAACCTACGTTACGGTATCGGGGCTCAACGGCAAAGCCGAACTGAGCCTGGCCGAGCGCGAAGTGGTGCAATTGATCGCCGCCACCACCCACGGCTGTGACTTCTGCGTGGCCGGGCACACCTCGGTGGCGCTGAACAAGGCCAAGCTGCCGGATGAGGTGGTCGAGGCCCTGCGTGGGCGGGGTGAATTGCCCGAGGCAAAACTCGAAGTACTGGCTACCTTTACCCGGGAGGTCATCGCCACCCGCGGCAATGTCAGCGAGCAGACCTTCAGTGCCTTCAAGGCGGCCGGATACACAGAAGGTAACGCCCTGGAAGTGATTCTCGGCGTCAGCCTTGCGACACTCTGCAACTTCGCCAACGTGTTCGCCCGTACGCCGCTCAACCCGGAACTGGCCAAGTACCGCTGGGAAGCGGATCAATGATTCAACGGTGCCGGCTGTGGTTCGGCACCGCGCTCAAGGAGACATTCACATGCTTGATCCGGCATTGAGCCAATGGCTGGACGAACACGCCCAGGCCCTGGACCTGGGGCAGTGCGATCCGCAGGTGGTGCTGTCGCAACTGGCGACCGCCGATGTCCTGCGGGTAGGCGTCGACGACGCGGCGGGCGGCAGCGGTGGCAACGTCACCGACGCCGTCGAAGCGCTGGCCCATGTCGCCAGCCATTCCCTGGCGGCCGCCTTCGTGTTCTGGGGCCAGCGTGCCTTTATCGAATACCTGCTGCACAGCCCGAATACCGGCTTGCGCGAGCGCCTGTTGCCGAACCTGCTCAGCGGCGAACTGGCCGGTGCGACCGGGTTGTCGAACGCCATGAAGTTCCTCTCTGGCATCGAGTCGCTGCAGGTGCGGGCCCGCGCCCAGGCCGATGGTTGGCAGCTCGATGGTCGACTGCACTGGGTGACCAACCTGCGCAGGAGCGGTTTCGTCGTGGCCGCTGCGATAGAGCGCGAGGAGGGTGGAGTGCCCTTCGTCCTGGCGATCCCGGATGACGTGGCCGGTCTGCAGCGTTCCGAGGATCTGCAATTGATGGGGCTGCAAGCGAGCAATACCGCCGCCATCGATTTTCGCCAGGTCAGCGTCAACAGTGACTGGCTGCTGCACGAAGACGCCAAGCGTTTCCTGCCAGCGGTGCGGCCGGCATTTCTCGGCCTGCAATGTGGCATGGCGATCGGCTTGAGCCGCCGGGCGCTGAGTGAGGTCGAACACCATCTGCAGGATAAGCGTTCGATTCTGCGCGAGCCGCTGCTGGAGCAACGGCATGGGCTGGAGCAGGCGGTGGAGGCGTTGAAGAGCGGGCTGCTCGACGGTCGTTTCCTGGCGCGTCCGGCCGAACTCTTCAAGATTCGCATCACCCTCGCCGAAGTCGCCGCCCAGGCGGTACAACTGGAGTTGCAGGCCAGCGGCGGCAAGGCCTACCTGAGCGAGTTCGGCAGCGGTTTTGCCCGGCGCTGGCGCGAGTCGGCGTTCGTGCCGATCGTCACGCCGAGCCTGGTGCAACTGCGTACCGAACTGCAGCGTCAGGCGCGGGAAGCCGCAGCATGAGCACGCCACTGCTGGAAGCCCGGCGAATCAGCCTCGGCTATCCGCGGGAGCAGGGCTGGCAGGCGGTGCTGGAAGACTTCGACCTGCAATTGAAACCAGGCGAGGTGGTGTCGATCCTTGGCCCGAGCGGGGTCGGCAAGTCCAGCCTGCTGCGGGTCCTGGCAGGCCTGCAGGCGCCCCATGGCGGCCAGGTGAGTCTGTACGGAGAGCTCCTTGAGGGGCCGCATCCGCGGGTGGCGGTGGCCTTCCAGGACCCGAGCCTGCTGCCCTGGCTGAGCCTGGAGAAGAACGTCGCCTTCGGCCTGGACTTCGCCCGGCAACCGCAACTGAGTGCGCAGCAGCGCCAGGCCCGGATCGACGCTGCGATCGGCGAAGTCGGCTTGCAGCATGCCCGCGAGCATTACCCGGCGCAGCTTTCCGGCGGCATGGCCCAGCGTACGGCGCTGGCCCGTTGCCTGGCCCGTCAGCCCCAGGTGCTGTTGCTGGATGAACCCTTCGGCGCGCTCGACGAGATCACCCGTGCCGACATGCAGCAGTTGCTGTTGCGGGTGATTGCCGAACATCACACCGCGGCGCTGCTCATCACCCATGACATCGATGAAGCCCTGCTGCTGTCCGATCGTATCCTGCTACTGGGTAACAGCCCGGCGCGCACGCTCGGTGAATGGCGTATCGACCTGCCGCAGCCGCGTGCCGAGCTGGTCGACGAACTGGGTGCCCTGCGCATCGAGATTCTCAAAACCCTTCGGCGGGCAAGCCGCAACCCTCTCAATTCAACGCAGCCCGAACCGTCGGAGATGGATCATGTGCCTGGACGACTTCACCCACACTCGTCGTGACTTCCTCAAACTCAGCGCCCTGCTGACCGCAGGGGGTGCCTTGCCGCTGCTCAACAGCCGCCAGGCCCGGGCGGCTTCCGAGCCGGATGCGCCCGTACGTATCGGCTACCTGCCGATCACCGATGCCACGCCGCTGCTGGTGGCGCACAACAACGGCCTGTTCGAGGCCGAGGGCATCAAGGCCGAGCGTCCGGTGCTGCTGCGCAGTTGGGCGCAGGTGATCGAGGCGTTTATTTCCGGCCAGGTCAACGTGATCCACCTGCTGTCGCCGATGACTGTCTGGGCCCGCTATGGCAGCAAGGTGCCGGCCAAGGTGGTGGCCTGGAACCATGTCGGCGGCTCGGGCCTGACCGTGGCGCCCGGTATCACCGAGGTCAGGCAACTGGGCGGGCAGTCGGTGGCGATCCCGTTCTGGTACTCGATCCACAACGTGGTGGTGCAGCAACTGTTCCGCGACAACGGTCTGCAGCCGGTGAGCAAGCCGGCCAACAGCGCGCTGGCGGCCAACGAGGTCAACCTGGTGGTGCTGCCGCCGTCGGACATGCCGCCAGCGCTGGCCAGCCAGCGGATTGCCGGCTACATCGTCGCCGAGCCGTTCAATGCCCTGGCCGAGGAGCTCAAGGTCGGCCGGGTCCAGCGCTTTACCGGTGATATCTGGCGCAACCATGCCTGCTGCGTGGTGTTCATGCACGAGCAGGATCTGAACACGCGCCCCGAGTGGTCGCAGAAAGTGGTCAACGCCATCGTCAAGGCGCAGTTGTGGACGCGCGACAACCGCGCCGAGGCGGCCAGGCTGCTGTCCAAGGACGGTAGCAACCGCTATACGCCGCATACGCCGCAAGTGCTTGGTCGGGTGCTGACGCCGAACGCCGCCGAGCGCGACGCCTACCTCGCCAGCGGTGCGATCCGCCATGGCAATTGGGACGAGCAGCGTATCGACTTCCAGCCCTATCCGTTCCCCAGCTACACCGAGGAGCTGGTGCGGCGGTTGAAGGACACCCTGATCGAGGGCGACAAGGGCTTCCTCGCCAACCTCGACCCGGCCCAGACCGCCCGGGACCTGGTGGACGATCGCTTCGTGCGCAACAGCATTGCCGCCGTGGGCGGGCTCAAGGCGTTCGGCCTGCCGGACGACTTCGAGCGCAGCGAGGAGTTCAGCATCTGATGGGCAAGCCGTTGTGGAACTGGGTGCTGGGCATTGTCGGGCTGCTGAGCCTGCTGTTGGCCTGGTGGTTGGGGGTGCATCTGTTCGGCAGCGCCGATGGCTTGTCGGCACGCTTCTCGCCGCAGGCGACCCTGGCCAGCCTGCTCGAACTGCTCGCTCGCGCCGAACTCTACGAGCACGTGCTGGTCAGCCTGAAGCGAATCCTGGTGGGGTTGTTGCTGGCCTTGCTGATCGGCGTGCCCCTGGGCCTGCTGATCGGCAGCTATCGCCAACTGGAGGCGGCGACCACGCCGGCCTTCCAGTTCCTGCGGATGATCTCGCCGCTGTCCTGGATGCCGGTAGTGGTGATGCTGATGGGCGTGGGCGACCAGCCGATCTACTTTCTGCTGGCCTTCGCCGCGGTCTGGCCGATCATGCTCAACACCGCGGCCGGCGTGCGCCAGCTCGATCCGCGCTGGTTGCAGTTGAGCCGCAGCCTCAGCGCCACCCGCTGGGAAACCCTGCGCAAGGTCATCCTGCCGGGTGTGCTCGGCCATGTGCTGACCGGTGTACGGCTGTCCATCGGCATTCTCTGGATCGTGCTGGTGCCGTGCGAAATGCTCGGGGTCAGCGCGGGCCTGGGCTACTTCATCCTCGACACCCGTGACCGGTTGGCCTACTCGGAACTGATGGCGATGGTGCTGCTGATCGGCGTACTGGGCTTTGTCCTGGATGCCCTGGCGAGAGGGCTGCATCGACGCTGGGCACACGCCTGAAGCTTTACAACTTGCTCAAATTTTTCTGTCGGCGAGGGTGGTAGGGTGCCTGTCTGGAAAATGGCAGGGACCCTTTGCCCATGAATGACTCGCTGAACATCAACAAGGCCAACTGGAACGATCGCGCGCCGGTGCATGCGCGCTCCGCCGAGTATGGCCTGCATCGCTTTCTCGCCGATCCGCGGCATCTCTCCGATGTGGTGCGTTTCGACCTGCCACTGCTGGGCGATATCGCCGGGCTGCGTGGCGTTCACCTGCAGTGCCATATCGGTACCGACACATTGTCGCTGTCACGGCTCGGTGCCTCGATGACCGGCCTGGATTTCTCGCCGGCCGCGCTGGTCGAGGCCCGTGCCTTGGCCCAGGGCTGTGGCACCGAGCTGGAATTTGTCGAGGCCGATGTGCACGCCGCCGCCGAGGTGCTGCCGCGTGGAGCCTTCGATCTGGTCTATACCGGTATCGGCGCATTGTGCTGGCTGCCGCGCGTCCAGCCGTGGGCCCAGACGGTCGCGGCACTGTTGAAACCGGGTGGCCGGCTGTTCATCCGTGAGGGCCATCCGATGCTCTGGGCGCTCAACGAGGCGCACCAGGATGGCTTGCGGGTGGAATACCCGTATTTCGAGCATGAGCAGCCGTTGGTCTTCAGCAGCGACCAGACCTACGTGGCGAGCGACTCACCGCTGACGGCCACGGTCACCCATACCTGGAACCATGGCTTGGGCGAGATCATCACAGCCCTGTTGAACGAAGGGATGGTGATTACCGGCCTGGTGGAGCACCAGAGCGTTCCCTGGGAGGCACTGCCGGGGCAGATGATCCACTCGGCGCAGGACGATGAATGGCGGTTGGCGCAAGGGCCTGAGCGCCTGCCGTTGAGCTACACGTTGCAGGCGGTCAAGCGCGGCTGATCCGATTCGGGACATGGCGGTCGCCGTGTCCCGCCAGGCGCCAAGGCGTCCGGCCCGGGCAGACCGCAGAATTTATGTCGAATTTACATTTCCGTAACATTTAGAAATATATAATCGCGCCCACGCAGCGATCCCCACGGCCGTCCGGCGCGTGGTCTTCCTCCGATCTTTTCCCTGTTGCTTCTTCAAAATTTAGACGGCCTGGGTCTTGCGCGCCTGCGCGCGCAGAGCCGCGCTGATCCGTAGTCTCGCCTCCTTCCCGGAGCGCTGTTGGAATCGTCGCCATGAACAAGGTTTTTCGTCACTACATCCCGGCCAGTACCCGACGCCTGCTGCCCAACCGCTGGGATCTGATGGCCATGCCGCTGGTGGTCGGCTTCCTGCTGTTGCTGTCGATTGGCGCACGGGAAACCTGGGCGCCGATTTCCACGCTGCAGAGCCAGGTGATTTCCCTCGAGCCGGGCAACCTGCCGGAGTACGCGATCCGCACCACCCTGCGGATGCTCGCCGCCATGGTCGCGGCACTGGTTTTCACCTTTCTGTATGGCACCCTCGCAGCGAAAAGCCGGCGCGCGGAAAAACTGCTGGTGCCGGTGCTCGATATCCTGCAATCGGTACCGGTGCTGGGCTACATCTCCTTCACCGTGACCTTCTTCCTGCTGCTGTTTCCCGGTCGTGTGCTGGGCGCCGAGTGCGCGGCGATCTTTGCGATCTTCACCAGCCAGGCCTGGAACATGACGTTCAGCTTCTACCAGTCGCTGCGCATGCTGCCGCGTGACCTGGTGGAGGTGTCCAGCAGCCTGCAACTGTCGGCCTGGCAGAAGTTCTGGAAGCTCGACGTGCCCTTCGCCATCCCGGGGCTGGTGTGGAACATGATGATGAGCATGTCCGGCGGCTGGTTCTTCGTGGTCGCCTCGGAAGCCATCACCGTCGGCGACAGGACCATCACCCTGCCCGGTATCGGTTCGTATCTGGCGCTGGCGATCGACCAGCGCGACCTGTCGGCCGTCGGCTACGTGATCCTGACGATGATCCTGGTGATCCTGATCTACGACCAGTTCCTGTTCCGGCCCCTGGTGGCCTGGGCCGACAAGTTCCGCATGGAGGACACCTCGGCCCAGGGAGGTGCCCCGGAATCCTGGGTGCTGCGCCTGATCCAGCGGACCCGGGTGATCCAGCGCCTGATCCGCCCGGTGGTCCGAAGCGTTAGCCGTCTCGGCCATCTGCGCCTGAGCCTGAATCCGGCGCCGTCGCGCGGCGGCGCGGGGCAGGGCAGCCAGGCTGCCTCGCGGTTGGTCGACTGGGTATGGGGCGCCTGCATCGGTGCGCTGACGTTCTATGCGCTTTACCACATCGTGCGGTACGTCAGCACTGAAGTGACCTTCGGCGAAGTCGGTCATGTGTTTTGGCTGGGAGTGATCACCTTGTTGCGGGTAGCGTTGCTGATCGGCATCGCCTCGCTGATCTGGGTGCCGCTGGGCGTGATGATCGGCCTGCGCCCGCACCTGGCGGAGAAGATCCAGCCGCTGGCGCAGTTCCTCGCAGCCTTTCCGGCCAATCTGCTGTTTCCGGTGTTCGTCATCGTCATCCTGCAATTCCAGTTGAACCCGGACATCTGGCTCAGCCCGCTGATCGTGCTGGGCACCCAGTGGTACATCCTGTTCAACGTGATCGCCGGCGCCAGTGCCTTCCCCAACGACTTTCGCGAAGCCGCGGCGAACTTCCACATCCGTGGCTGGCAGTGGTGGCGCCAGGTCATGCTGCCAGGCATTTTCCCGTACTACGTGACCGGGGCGATCACGGCTTCCGGCGGTGCCTGGAACGCCAGCATCGTTTCCGAGTTCGTCTCCTGGGGCCAGGACAAGGTGGTCGCCCATGGCCTGGGCGCCTATATCGCGCAGATGACCGCGGCCGGCGACTTCCCGAAAATCACCCTGGGGGTGGTGGTGATGTCGTTGTTCGTCGTGCTGTTCAACCGGCTGGTCTGGCGCCCGATGTATGCCCTGGCCGAAAACAAACTTCGTATGAATTAACTCGAGTCGGTCCCATGAACAGCCATACCGAATACACCCGCTGCGCCCGTGAAATCTACTCGCTGACCAAGGTGACCAAGGGCTTTGGCAAGGGCAAGGATGAACGGCAGGTGCTCAGCGAGGTCGACCTGAACCTGCACGAGGGCGAGATCGTCGGCCTGCTGGGGCGCTCCGGCTCGGGCAAGTCGACGCTGCTGCGGATCATCGCCGGGCTGGTCCAGCCGACTTCCGGCGAAGTGCTCTATAACGGTGAACCGCTGGCCGGCCCGGCGAAGGGGGTGGCCATGGTGTTCCAGACCTTCGCCCTGTTCCCCTGGCTGACCGTGCTGGAGAACGTCGAGGCCGGCCTGCAGGCCTTGCAGGTCGAGGCGAAGGAGGCTCGCAGGCGTGCCCTGGCGGCGATCGACCTGATCGGCCTCGACGGCTTCGAGAACGCCTACCCGCGCGAGCTGTCCGGAGGCATGCGCCAACGGGTGGGTTTTGCCCGCGGCCTGGTGGTCAACCCGACCCTGTTGCTGATGGACGAGCCGTTCTCCGCTCTCGACGTGCTCACCGCGGAAAACCTGCGTACCGACCTGCTGGAACTGTGGAGCGGTGGGCAACTGCCGATCAAGTCGATCCTGATCGTCACCCACAACATCGAGGAAGCGGTGCTGATGTGCGACCGCATCATGGTTTTGTCGTCAAACCCCGGGCGGGTGGTGGCGCAGATCAAGGTGCCGTTCGCTCATCCGCGCAATCGTCTGGACCCGATCTTTCGCAAGATGGTCGATGACATCTACGCACTGATGACTGACCGGCGCAGTGCCGATGCCCACGGCGGCAAGTCCGAGCTGCAACTGGGGAGCCGCTTGCCGGAAGTGCCGACCAACCTGATGGCCGGCCTGGTCGAGGCGTTGGCCGCCGAGCCCTACCATGGCCGTGCCGGCCTGCCGAACGTGGCGGAGCGGTTGTTGCTGGAGGTCGACGACCTGTTCCCGGTAGCCGAGATGCTCGAGCACCTGGGTTTTGTCGAACTGCGCGGCGCCGATATTTCCCTGACCGAGGCAGGCAGGCTGTTCGCCGAGTACGGCACCCAGGAACGCAAGGTGATGTTCGCCGAGCATCTGCTGCGCCAGGTACCGCTGGCGGCGCGTATTCGCCAGGTCTTGCAGGAGCGTCGCGGACACTGGGCGCCGCGGGTGCGTTTCGAACAGGAGCTGGAAGATTCCCTCAGTGAAGACTTCGTCGAGCAGACCCTGGAAAGCGTGATCAGTTGGGGCCGTTACGCCGAGATCTTCTCCTACAACGACGCCACCGAAACCTTCAGCCTGGAAGACGTGGAAGGCGAGAGCTGAGATTGATCGTTCAGGGGCGTCGGTCGTTCCCTCGCTCTGCGTGGGAACGCAGCCCATGACGCTCCGCGCCACCAGAGCGGGCGCCGAGCGCCAGTAGAGGCATTCCCACGCGGAGCTTGGGAACGATCGGTTGCGGGGGGATTTTTGGGGCCCGGTGGGAGAGCGTCACCAGGCTGCCAGTGGCCTCCCTCAGATGTGCAGCCAGGCCATGGAACCGAGCACGACACTCGCACCCACCGCAGTGTAGGACAGGCGTTTCAGCCATTCCCGGCGGGTCAGCAGGGTGATCGCCGCCAGCGAAATGGCGATCTGGATGGCGGTCATCGCCTGGGCCCAGCGATGGTGCTGGTGCAGGAGCTCTTCCGACTTGGCATCCCATTCCCGGCTCTGGGCCTCCAGTCCCTCTGCCTTCTGGCGTACCGCTTCCTTTTCCTTTTTGTAGCGCTCGGCCTCGGCGCTGTAGTGCGCGGCATCCAGGCCCGGAATATGGCTGGCCATCTCCGACAGGTTCTGCCGACTCGACTTGGCCTGGTAGTAGTTCCACTGGTTGGCGGCCTCGGTCTTGATGATGGCCGCATTGTTCTTGTCCATCGCCGCTTCACTTTCCGTGGAGCCGGCCTGGTAGCTGAGCATGGCGCCGATGGTGGCCATGACGGCGGTCATCACCGCGATCCGGCTGGCGAAGCCGTCGCCTCGGGCATGCGCATGTTCGGTAGTGTGTTCGACGTGTTTTTCGTGAGGGCTGGGGACTTCGAAGGCTTCGCTCATGAACGCTGGTCTTGGGGTGAAAAGGAGGGTGGCCGCAGGTCGGTGTCAGCGGCTCAGTCGCGCAGCATGCTCTCGCCATACTCACTGAAGCTGCTGCCCAGGTTGCGGTTCATCGAGCCGCCGTCCTGGCTCAGGCGGGCGCTGCTGTTGTAGTGCTGCTGGCAACTGAGGGTCGAACAGGCGCTGGTGTAGTGGGTGCTCATGTCTGACGAGCAGGCGCCCAGCAGCAGGCTGCCCAGAGCCAGCGTGACTTTGGTGAAAGTGGATTTCATAAGCGATTCCCCTGGCGGACATATTTTGTAATGTTTGCTCGGAGCATTTTACGCCTTCGCCGCGGCGCGCTACATGAAACTTTCCGGACTCAGGTAGCGTTCCGCGCTCAGGCTGTAGAGCAGGCTATGGGGTTGGCCAGGGACGTCGTCGAGTTGGCCATCGACGATCATCCGCGCACGCTCCAGGGTACGGCGCGAGGGCAGGTTGTCCGGGCGTACCAGACCGATCACCTCGTTTCGCGCCAGTTGCCTGAACGCCAGGTCGAGGGCCGCCTCGACCATCTCGCTGGCGTAGCCCTTGCCCCAGGCCGCCACTGCGAAGCGGAAATACAGGTTCAAGCCATTGCGCGAACCGAACACGGCGTCCTGCAGTCCGCCGAACCCCAGGACTTGCTCCGGCTGATCCCGGTCGCAGACTGCCCAGTAGCCGAAGCCCTTGTTCTTCCAGTGTTCGACCCAGTTGAACAGGTTGCTGCTGGTGGTCTCCAGGGAGGAGGGGCCCTTGGGGTTGTAGCGGTTGGTCAGCGGGTCGCCATGGATGGCCTGGGCGACCTTGAGGTCGTCCGCCCGCACCGGGCGCAGCAGCAGGCGATGGGTGTGGATCACGGGAACCGGCGTGATGCTCGACATGTTCACGTCCTCCGTGCCATCAGCAGCACCGACGCCGCGCCCGACAGCAACACTGCACAGCCACGATTGAACAGGTGCTTGCCCTTGGGCTCGGCGAACCAGCGGCGCATGTGGACGCCCATGTAGGCGTAGGCGCTGATGGCGATCCACTCCAGGGCCAGGAACATTGCCCCCAGTATCGCGAACTGTTGGGCGACGCCCTGGGAGGGGTCGACGAACTGTGGCAGGAAGGCGGTGAATATGAGCACGGCTTTCGGATTTCCAGCCGCAACCCAAAACTCCTGGCGGGCGAGGGCGGGCAGGTTGGCTCGGCTTTGCATCGTCTCGGCCTCGGTCCGCGGATTGGCACGCCAGAGTTGGATGGCGAGGTAGATCAGATAGGCCGCGCCAAGCATCTTGATCGCGTGGAACAGCCACTCCGAGGTCTGCAGCACCACCGCCAGGCCCGCCGCCGCCAGGGCGATCATGCCGGCGAAGGCCAGCAGGCGCCCCAGGCCGGCCAGGCAGGAGGTCCGGAAGCCGTAACGGGTCGAATTGCTGACCGACAGCAGGTTGTTCGGGCCGGGGGCCATGTTCAGGGCGAAACACGCCGGGATGAAGAGAAGCAGGGTCGACAGGGTCATGGCTCGCTCCGGCAGGAAACAGGAAAGGCTCGACAGTAACTCCGAGCATCGCACCGACGCCATCGCATCGAGGCCTTTCCACGGCTGTACCGGAAACTTGATGCCCAGGTGTACTGTTTATCGATTACGGGTCCGGGTAATCGCTTGTCTACAGCGGTTTCACCGGAATGCACAGGTCACAGTCGAGGGTGCCGGCAACCGGATCGTAACGGGCGTTTTTCGGGTAGCGTTCGAAGGGCGGGCCGCTGGCGAACTGCATGCCGCTACGTGGCAGCCAGTCGCGACACAGCTCGGTCCAGGCATCCGGGAAATCGCGGACGTGACCACTGAAGCGGGCTACGGCATAGCGCCCGCCCGGCAGCGTGGTCACCGTGGCTGCACCGCTGTCGGTAAAGTGATCCGGTACCTGCACGCAGGCATCGTAACGGCATTTGTGTGGCGGGGTGATATGCGGATCGTCGTGGCCGATGCCGAAACGCACCTCGCCCACCAAGCCGTGATCCTCCATCCAGGGGGCGAAGGTTTCCCGCCAGAAAGTGCCGATACCGGGGCCGTAGGGCCCGGTATAGCGCATGTAGGCAATGCGGGTCGGGGGGATGTCTTCAAGCGTGACGTCCATCGTCATTTCCTCCAGGTTTTGGGAGCGACCATGGTCGTACAGGATCGACGCACATTCCTGATCAGGATTGCGAAATGACCGCCGGCGCCGTTCGCGGACCTCGTTCAGGCGCTGTTCCCAGCGGTCGGGTTCGAGGCGGCGCCAGGCACTGGGCGTGACCTGGAAGTGCTGCTTGAACGCCCGGCTGAAGGCCTCGCCGGAGCCGAAGCCGACCTGCAGGGCGATTTCCAGCACCGTGGCTTCGGGACGTTCGGCCAACAGCAGGGCGGCACAGCCGAGCCGCCGGCGGCGCAGGTAGTCGCCCAGGGTTTCGCCGACCCAGGCGCTGAACAGGCGGTGGAAATGGAAGGGCGAGAAGTACGCGATAGCGGCCAACTCGGCCAGCTCCAGCGGCTGGTCCAGGTGTTGGTCGATGTGTTCCAGCACCCGATTCATCCGGCGCGTGTATTCCAGCAGGCTCTGATAGGCGACGCTCATGGGCCTTTGACTCCCTCCGGTGGATAGGTCGGGCGAATGCCAGGGAAAACGCAACAGCAATAGTAAACGCCGGCTGTTGGTCCACCAGGGGAGTTTTCTTCAATACGTGATGCCGGCGGCTGGGTACGGTGCTGCTCATCTTCAATCGAGAGAGACGTATCCGATGAGCATCCTGCTTTCCATGGCCGCCTTTGCGCTGGCTTCCTCCATCACGCCGGGGCCGGTCAATATCGTCGCCCTGAGTTCCGGCGCTCAGTTCGGTCTGCGTGCCAGCTTGCGGCATGTCACCGGGGCGACCGTGGGCTTCACGCTGTTGCTGGTATTGATCGGCCTGGGGTTGCATGAATTGTTGCTGCGGGTGCCGATACTGACGCAGGGTATTCAGCTCGGTGGCGTGGCGTTTCTCCTGTACATGGCCTGGAAGCTGGCGCTGGATGACGGTTCGCTCGATGCCCGCCAGTCGGGCAGGCGCCCGACCCTGACCCTCGGCGCGGTCATGCAATGGCTCAACCCCAAGGCCTGGCTGGCCTGCGTCGCCGGCATGGGCGCGTTTGCCGCCAATGGCGATACGCGGGTGGTGCTGGAGTTCGCGCTGATCTACTTCGTGATCTGTTACGGCTCGATCGCCTGCTGGGCCTTCGCCGGCACCTTCCTGCGCCGCTATCTGGAAAATTCCCGGGGGATGCGCCTGTTCAACCGTTCGATGGCCCTGTTGCTGGCGCTCAGTGCGGCCTACCTGTTGCTGCCCTGAGCCCGCTCAGCCACGATACTGGCCCGGCGTTGCCGCCAGATGCTGCTTGAAAGCCCGTTGGAAGTGCGCCTGGTCGGCGAAGCCGGCCTCCAGTGCGACGTCGGCGATCAGCCGTCCGCGCCGCAACTGATTGCGCGCGTACTGGATACGTCGGTTGACCAGGAAGGCGTGGGGCGTCATGCCGTAATGCTGTTTGAAGGCGCGGGTCAGGTAGGACGCCGAGAGCTGCGCGGCCTGGCAGATGTCCTCCAGCTTCAGCGCCTCGGTGCAGTGCTTGTGGATGTAGGCCGCGGCCCGCTCCAGCTTCTGGTTGACCTCGCGGACCGGGATCGGCGCCGGGTTCAGCCGGTGTTGCAGCAAGGTGAAGAACTCGATGATCGCGCACTGCTTCTCCAGGTGGGCGAGGTCGTCGTCCACCAGTTGCCCGTAGAGCGCATTCAGGCCCTGATACAACTGCGGATCGCGGCTGTGGGTGGCCGAGAACGGGCGAAAGTCCAGGTCCGGGCTGAAGCCCAGTTCGTGTTGCAGCGCGGTCAGCCAAGGCGTCTCGACATAAAACATGCGATAGGCCCAGGGCTGGTCGTCGATGGGGTTGCAGGCGTGGACCTCGCCGGGGTTCATCAGCACCACGGTGCCGGCTTCGACCTGCCACCGCTGTTTTTCGTTGATGTAGGTGCTGCGGCCCCGGGTGATCGCGCCGATGGAGAAGTGCTCATGGGAATGCCGGGAGTAGCAGACCTGGCGGCCATCCTGGATCGAGCGGGCCTCGATGAACGGCAACGCGCTATCGCGCCAGAAATACGGGGCCTTGTCATCCGGCGGGGCGGTGTTGGGTTTGCGCATGATCGGTTCCATTCTCTCGGCCGTACGGGACATGCTCCTACAGCAGCGCTGGTCTTTCCAGTGCCTGCCACGCGCTGGCATTGTCGGCGTCGCTGCGGGTCAGCCAGAGTTCGCCGTGGCGCTCCAGCGCCTCGGCAGGCCATTGCAACACGCTCTTCAGGTCGATCTGTACACGGCTGCCGGGGTCCGAACCGTCGCGCAGGTCCCAGTCGTTTTCGAACTGGCGCAACTGCAGGTTATCACCGGTGAAGTCGATGAACTGCGGACGATTGCCCAGCCAGTTCGGGGCAATGCGCAGGGTATGGGCCTCGACATCGAGCAACAGGAGTTTCCAGGCGCGCCGGTGGTACTCGAAATCCGGATGCTCCAGGTAGAGTCGGGTCAGCGCCAGGTAACGCCCCTTGGGCGACCAGATCATCGACGGGGCAAGGTCGGACAGGGCGCAGCCGGAGGCGGTCAGCAGGTGGCCACCCAGGCGTGAGATCTGGCCGCGCAGCAGGTCGTCGCCATATTCGGTGGCCGTGCCGAACAGCCAGGCGGCGTCCAGGCCGGTCGGTGCCGGCTGGATGAAGTCGCCTTCGGCAGTGGCGATCTGCGGCTGGTTGACCACGCGCCAGGCCGGTTGCGCTTCCAGCCTGTCGTCGCCGAGTCTGAGCTGGCGCATTTCGTAGTACACCCGCGAGTCTTCGCGATGACGGCAGAACTTGCCGGCTTCGGACGCTGCCGGTACCGCTTCGGTAAAGCGCCGCAGGGGGGTGCCAGCGTCGTCCCGGGACAGGCGGCCGACGACCACGGCGACGCTGAGCAACGGGCCACGAAAATCCACCAGCCCGGCAACCGGCAAGGAGGGGCTGTCGATCAGACGCCGGGTGCCGGGGACGGCCACGACGACCCGATCCGGCAACGCTTGTGCTTCGGTGAAGGGAATCAGCGCCAGATACTGCCCGTCGTCGCTGACCCGGTGTTGCAGTTGCCAGAGACCGGGCAGTTCCCAGTCACCCAGGCGGCAGCGATAGCCGCTGACGCCGTCCCCGTTGTCGCGCACCCACAGGAAGCAGGCGCGGCTGCCGCCCGGCAGCGGGGCGGACTCGATCCGTACCGAGCCGGCCTGCCCATCGCCTTCCAGCGGCAGGGCCAGGAGCACACGGGCGCGGTTCCAGTCGGCATCCTGCTCACGGCCGAGCGGGTCGTGGCCGACAAGGATTTCCGAATCGCTGTGAATATTGTGCAACTGGTAGCCGAAGCGGCCGTTGTCGAGCCGGTTCAGCGGCAGGGAGCTGTCC
>NZ_AQOH01000159.1 GCF_000364705.1 Pseudomonas fuscovaginae SE-1
AACTGCGCATCCAGCGCCACCGGCTCGCTCCAGTAGCCGGAAGGGCTGCGATCGTCGGCACTCCAGGGCGTGCGCAGGGCGCGCCAGCCCTGATCCCGCTGCCATAGCCAGAGGCCCCGGGCGGGCGCGGCGGAGTCTCCGGCGACCGTGGCGACGCAGACCAGCCGTTGGCTGTCGTCGCTCCATACCGGCGCCGTGTCGGCCTTGATCAGCAGCGATGTCGATTTGCCATCTAGGCTCAACTGGTAATTCGGATGCGAAAGGGCGGCGAGTGGCTGCTCCAGTTGACGCAGGCTGTCAGGCAGGCAGAGTTGACCTTCGAGCAGGTGCCGGCCGTCCGGGGAGCGCTGTTCGATCTGTTGGCGGGCCAGGCTCTGTTGCCAGGAGCCGGGTTCGAGCCAGAGGTCGCCGATCGGCAGCAGGTCCACCCGCTGGGCTGTCTTGAGCAGGGTTTGCAGTTCGACCTGTTCGGTGCTGTTGTCCACCAGTGGACTGTGGCGCCCCGCGAGCCCCTGCTCGTTGAAGGTGTCCAGCTCCCAGAAACGTTCGTCGTGGCAGCGATAGAGTTGGCGTTGGCTGCGGTCTAGAATCACCAGGCCCCAGCGCTGGCGCGATGGCACCGGTGCGGCGAAATAGCGGCCATCGCTGGAAAAGCGTGCCGACGAGCCCAGGCCTTCGAGCAGGACACCATCGGGAAACAGGTAGTCGCAGGTGACCGGGCCGCC
The DNA here is from genome assembly GCF_000364705.1 of Pseudomonas fuscovaginae SE-1. Classification (GTDB taxonomy): domain Bacteria; phylum Pseudomonadota; class Gammaproteobacteria; order Pseudomonadales; family Pseudomonadaceae; genus Aquipseudomonas; species Aquipseudomonas fuscovaginae_A. Next base: position 726 of record NZ_AQOH01000159.1, read on the forward strand.
CATGGCGATTTCGCTGTGGTTGAACACCCGGATCGGCTCGCCCTCGGGGGTCTGGCTGGGTTCCTGGCCGCCCCAGGCGCTTCGAGCGCTGACCGGGGCATTGGGCGGCACCAGCCCGAGCCGGCGTTCCCAGGTGGCGACGCAGGCCAGTCCGGGGAAAATCGCCAGGCAGGCCGCGGCGATGTTCCAGTAGTCGGGCAGGGCGCGTCCCAGGCTGAAACCCAGGCCGAACACCGCCGAGATCATCAGCCGGGCGGCACCGCGTCCGCCGGCCGGCCAGCCGAGCCGGGCGAAGATCCACATGCCGGCGGCCGCCGCCAGTACCACGGCAAAGGCCAGTAGTGGTGGCAGGGTGGTCACCAGGAAAATCGGCACCCCCAGCACCAGAAGCTGCCAGATCAGCTCCACTAACAGGCGGCCGATGCTCTTGGGAGGGTGGCTTTCGTCGCGGGCGGCGCTCACGGGAACATCCTGTGCGGTGATGACGGAGGACGAGTATGACCTGTCGCGCGGACGACGCCCATGGCCGGGCTTGAGGTTGTGCGGTCGTTCACATGGCACGGGCAGGGCAGCAGACAGAAGAACATGGGTGGATTCGCACGGTACATGCCGTTGTGGCGGCTCATTTATTGTCTACGCTTGCATGATCGCAAGCCTGGGATGTCTGTGATGTTAGCGCCGAAAAAACCTGCCAATGAAACGGCCCGCGTGGAGAAACTGCGCTCGCTGAATATTCTCGACACTCCGCCGGAGGAGCGTTTCGACCGCCTGACCCGCCTGGCCAAGCGCCTGTTCGATGTACCCATCGCGCTGGTCAGCCTGGTGGACGAGAACCGACAGTGGTTCAAGTCCTGCGTCGGGCTGACCGCCAGTGAGACGCCGCGGGATATTTCCTTTTGTGGTCACGCGATTCTCGGGGATCAGGTGCTGATGATTCCGAACGCGCAGAGCGACGAACGGTTCCATGACAATCCTCTGGTGACAGGCGCCCCCGGCATCCGTTTCTACGCCGGTTGCCCGCTGACGGTGGGGGATGGCAACAAACTGGGTACCTTGTGCCTGATCGATACCCGGCCGCGGACCTTGAATGACGAGGAGCGTTCGTTGTTGCGCGATCTCGCGCAGATGGCCGAGCAGGAATTGGTGGCGGTACAGATGGCGACCATGGACGAGTTGACGCTGCTGTCCAACCGCCGTGGCTTCGAGGCACTGGCCAGCCAGGGGATGAGCGTGTGCAAACGCATGGGCAAGCCGGCTTCGCTGCTGTTCTTCGACCTCAACGACTTCAAGCAGATCAACGATGTGTACGGTCATGCCGAGGGCGACCTGGCGTTGAAGAGCTTCGCCGATGTGCTGCGCATCGTGTTTCGCGAGAGCGACGTGATCGGTCGGTTGGGGGGCGATGAATTCGTGGTGCTGCTGACCGGCTCCGACCATGTGCAGGTCGAGATGATCATGGCGCGGCTGCGCCACACGCTGGGCGAGCGAAATTCAGGGCAGAAGCGGGGTTATGACATTCGCTTCAGCGTGGGGCAGATCGAATATGACCCGCATCGCCATGACTCGATCGCAGATCTGCTGGTGGACGCCGACAAGGCGATGTACGCGCATAAACAGGCACTCAAACGCCAGCGCGGCTGAGCGCGGCCCGGATAACCGGGCCGGTTCCTCCCCGATTACTTTGCGGCCTGTTCGCCCGCCTGGCGTCCCTTCAGATTCTTGTCGGCCTTGTAGCGCAGGGCCACGTCCGGCACGCTGCCGCTCTTGCCGGTCTCGACCCAGTTGCGGATCCGGCTGGCGTCGGCGAAGTGGGTGTACTTGCCGAACGCATCGAGGATCACCAGAGCGACCGGGCGATTACCCATTTCGGTGACCAGCACCAGGCAGTGGCCGGCCTGGTTGGTGAAGCCGGTCTTGGTGATCTTGATGTTCCAACTGTCCTTGTTGACCAGATGGTCGGTGTTGCGAAAGCCCAGGGTGTAGTTGGGCTTACGGAACGCCACGGTCTTTTCCTTGGTGGTGCTCAGTTCGCTCAGCATCGGGTAGTGACGGGCGGCCATCAGCAGCTTGCTGAGGTCGCGGGCGGTGGAAACGTTGTGGATCGACAACCCGGTCGGTTCGACATAGCGGGTGTTGATCATGCCCAGGGACTTGGCCTTGGCGTTCATCGCCGCGATGAACGCCGCGTAGCCGCCGGGATAGTGGTGCGCCAGGCTGGCCGCCGCACGGTTCTCGGACGACATCAGGGCAATCAGCATCATCTCCTTGCGCGGTAGCTCGCTACCGAGCTTGACCCGGGAGAACACGCCTTTCATTTCCGGCGTATCGCTGATGTTCACCGAGATGTACTGGTCCATGGGCAGCTTGGCATCGAGCACCACCATGGCCGTCATCAGCTTGGTCACCGAGGCGATCGGCACGACCACGTCGGGGTTGCTGGAATACAGGGTCTTGTTGGTCTGCAGGTCGATCAGCAGGGCGCTGCCGGAGGCGACTTGCAGGTGTGTGGTGTCGCGAGGGGCCTGGGTGGTTTCACGCGCCTCGGTGACAGGAGTGGCAACGGTGCCGGCCAGAACGAAAAAAAGGCCGAGGATGGAATGACGAATGTTCACGCGGATGGACTCGCTAAAAATGGATAGACCGTTGGCAACGGGCTTTTCTTGAAAAAGCTTTACGTTTGATGAATATAGCCCGGAAAGTTGCCACAGTTCTGCAGAAACTGGTCGTAACTGACACAAAATTTAATTTTGCGCCGATCCCACTTCCGCGTCCTGTTCGAACTTTCCGATTGTTGTCCGATCCCTGGTTGGAGTCAGTCACTGCAATGGCTGCCCGGAGAACCCGGAAGACGTGCCTTGGCTGCCTGGCGATGGACCCTGGGGTCCGTACTGGCCATAAGACATATGGTAGCCTAGAGAGGACTACCGTTGTATCGGTCCAAGGCCTTTATTTCGCAGGTTTCAGCGATTTTTCGAGAAGATTTCCCGGCGCTTTCGCCAGGGGCTTTTGTCAAGTTCGCAAAACGGTGGAAAACCCTTGGACATCCGTTGGCTTCTAGGGTTTTCCCTGAGTCTTGCGGGGTGTTCGTGTATTTGAATGGATATGTAATGGTGTCCGCCCCCGAACCGCGGTTAGCATCGGCGCCACTATCGGTGCCGGGTGCTTTGCGGATTTCAGGAGTGGGGTAATGCCAAAGATTTCATTGAGCCGGGATTATCTGCCCATGGTGGTATGGGCGGGGATCGTCGCAGTGTTGCTGTTGGGGTTTGCGTTTTTTCCGAAATCCGCCGACTGGTATGGCTGGGTTCAGGCTGTGGGGCTGATTGTCGGGTTGATGATGGCGATTGCCGTGCCGGCGATCCAGCGCAAGCAGCAGTACCAGGCCGAGCGTCGGCGCCTGCGCGAGCGCGAGGTGGGGTATGCGCGGCGCCTGCATTATTTCGGCCTGGAATTGCTCGAACTGCTGGGGCGGGTCACCGCCAGCCTGACGCACCTGCGGGCTTCCGATCGGCATCGCTACCAGCGCAATCTCGAGGACTTCCTGCACCGCCTGTTCGAGTCCCATAAACAGGACCTGAACGACGATCGGATCCTGATCATTCACGAACTGCGCAAGGTCGCCAACGTGCTGATCGACGAGCTGGAAAGCGGGCGTTCGGACCGGGCGGTGATGATCGAGCTGGACAAGCGCCTGCAGAAACTGGGGCATCGCACCCAGCTCAACGGCGTCCAGGCCGAACGCAGCTGAACGGCAGCCAAAAAAAAGCCCGCAACCAGTGCGGGCAAGGGGTTGTGCGGAGCAACGCACGTTTCGGGAAGTCGGTGGGGCGGTCACGCGCCGAGGGCATGCAGATCCATGCGTTCGGACAGGGCCTTGGCCGCTGGCAGGGAAGTGAAGGGGCCGCTGATCGGTACACCGTCGCGAACCAGGTACCAGCAGGCGAGCAGTCCCAGTTCCCTGAGCGAGGCGGGAACTGCGCTACCGATAACGGACATGATCTGAACCTTGGGCATAAGTACCTCCATCAATCTATGGAGCTACCTTACGGTCATGGCGGCCTCGGGAAAAATCACCGTGCTCGATAGTGGACATCGATGGAATCGAGCCTTGGTCCATTACCGCCTGGCGTCAGCGGGCTGGTGGCTGCCGGATCAGTCGACCACCTGATCCAGCATGTGAACCACTTCCTGTTCATTCAACAGTCCCTTGCGAACCAGATTCTCGGCCAGTAACGAGAGAAACTTGGCCGTGCGATGGCCTTCGAGCTGCTTGAGTTCGGTAAGGGCGCTGTAGACCTTGCTGGAGGTGCAGAGCCCGGCGATGCGATGCGGATTTTGCGTAGGCATGGTTCGTCCTTGTTCTTATAGGGGGAGGCCCTCGACGATAGATCGATCTTGCAGCCGGGCGGTGGCACCCATATGACAGCGATGTGAAGGGTTGGGCAACGCGACGACCGGCAGTCCTATCATGCGCCATTGGTGTACGAATGCTGTCTTGCCTGCGACCTTTAGCTCTGAAATTCAGACGCGGATGGCGAGATACGCGGATTTTCCTCCCTCAGTAACTGCCAGGCCCCGTCTTGCGAGCGGGGCCTGGGTCGTTCTGCCTGATGGTTACCAGCGTGGGCCGTAACCGTAATGGGGGTGGCCGTAGTACACCGGACGACCGTAGTAGCCGCCACCGCCGTAGACCACCACTGGAGGAGGGGGCGGCGGGGCGACGTAGACAGGGGCAGGTTGCACGTAGACCGGGGCCGGCTGGACGTAAACCGGTGCTGGCTGCGCGTACACGGGCTGTTGGACGTAGACAGGACGGGGGCTCGACACCACCGAGCTGACAATGGCTCCGCCGATCACGCCGCCCAACAAGGCAGGACCCACCCAGCCACCACCACCGTGGGCGGAGGCCTGGCCTGCGACAGCGAGTGCACCGACGAGCAAGGCTATCTTGGGAATGGTACGCATCATGATGATTCCTCGGTTTCCAACCCCAGCGCTTGTTGTCTGCAATAGACTCAAGAACTGTCGCGGGGATACTTCTATGACAGCGACTTGCTGAAAATCTTCGACGTCGCTGGGTAAATTTTGTGTAAGGTTCTGGGCGGCGTTTCCTTACAGTCCTCTCAGGTTGCCGCGATGCCTGCGCCAGAGCCTTGCAAACGTTCCTTATGATCAGCGAAAACCGGTGCGGATGGCTAATCCCGTTTATCCGAAAGTACCCCTCAGGAGATGAAACATGCAGATGACTCCGAACAAAGACACCCAGCTGTGCATGTCGCTCTCTGGGCGTCCTGGCAATTTCGGCCTGCGCTTTCATAACCATCTTTATGAGCAGTTGGGCCTGAACTTCTATTACAAGGCCTTCAGCAGCCAGGACCTGCCGGGTGCTGTCGGTGGCATCCGTGCGCTGGGAATTCGCGGCTGCGGCGTGTCGATGCCGTTCAAGGAAGCCTGTATCGCCCTGGTCGACGAGCTGGACGCTTCGGCGGCGGCGATCCAGTCGATCAACACCATCGTCAACACGGCGGGGCACCTCAAGGCCTACAACACCGATTACATCGCGATTGCCCAGTTGCTGCAGACCCATGCGGTGCCGAGAGACATCACTTTCGCCTTGCGCGGCAGCGGTGGCATGGCCAAGGCCGTGGCGTCGGCCTTGCGCGATGGCGGTTATCGCAACGGGGTGATCGTGGCCCGCAACGAAACCGCCGGCAAGGCGCTGGCGGCAATCTGCGGATACGAGTGGCAGGCCGAACTGGGGGCGCTGCGCCCGCAGATGCTGGTCAACGTCACCCCGGTGGGCATGGACGGTGGCCCGGAGGCCGGGCAGCTGGCTTTCGAACCGGATGCCGTGGAGGCGGCCGAGACGGTGTTCGACGTGGTGGCGATTCCTTCGCAGACGCCTCTGATCGTACGTGGACGGGAGCAGGGCAAGCGGGTCATCACCGGCCTGGAAGTGATCGCGATCCAGGCGCTCGAGCAGTTTGTGCTCTACACCGGCGTACGGCCGACCGAGGAGCAGTTCCAGAAAGCCGTGGCGTTCGCCCGCGCCTGACGCTGTACCTCGCGGGAGCGGGATTGCCCGCGAAGAGGCCCGCCGATTCGCCGCCGATTGCCGATGAATCCCGTTCCCCCGTACTACTGCTCCAACCGGGCCAGGCGCTCTTCCAGCGCCGCGACCCGCGCTTCCAGTTCCTCGATCCGCTCCGCCGACACCGCGCCGCCGGCCCCACGCTCCGGAGCCTGCTGGCGAGCGGCAAGGATCGCCTCGATATCCGCCGGATCGCCCAGGGCATGGGTGTAGCGGTCTTCACGCTGGCCGGCCTGGCGTGGGATCAGCAGGGCCAGCCCGCGGGCGATCAGACGTTCGAGCTGATGAAGTACCTGCTCGGTGTCCTCGAAATCATGCATCCGGCCGCTGCGGGTCAGCAGCTCGTTGACGGTCTGCGGGCCGCGCAGGAACAGCAGGCCGATCAACACCACCTGGGCCGGTACCAGCTCCAGCGCCTTGTCGACCCGCTGCTCCCAACGGTCGGCCCGGCTGCCCATCACCAGGCGGGTGAAGCCCCGTCCTTCGAGCGCACGCAGGCTCTGGCCAACCTGGCCCTGGCTGAGGTTCATCACCGGTTCGCGGCTGGTTTTCTGGTTACAGGCGAGCACCAGGGCGTTGAGGGTCAGCGGGTAGGTTTCCGGGCTGGTGGCCTGTTTCTCGATCAGCGAGCCCAGGATGCGGATTTCCGTGCTGTTCAATCGGGATTGTTCGACGGAAGTCTCTTGCTCGGTGCTCATGGCGCGGTTCCCTCTGCATTGGAAGGCGACTAGCCTAGGTCTTCACTTGGCAAAAAGACAAGCGGCAATGCGACCGGCTCTGGCTATAATCGGCCGGCTGCACTCCTGCCATTTTGATTGTGAGGAACCCATGACCATTTCCCTGTACGCCGCTTCCATCCCGGTTTTCAAGCAAATGCTCAATGCCCTGAGTGATGTCCTGAACAAGGCCGAGGCTCACGCAACGGCCAAGGGCATCGACCCGGGCGTATTCGTGCAGGCCCGCCTGGCCCCGGACATGTTCCCGCTGGTGCGCCAGGTCCAGATCGCCGTCGATTTCGCCAAGGGCGTGTCCTCGCGCCTGGCGCAGATCGAAGTACCGTCCTACCCGGACACTGAAACCACCTTCGCTGAACTGCAGGCGCTGATCAGCAAGACCCTGGCACACCTGGACAGCATCGACGCGGCCCAGATCGACGGCAAGGAAGGCATCGAGATCGTCACCCGTCCGGGCACGCCGAAAGAGAAGCGCTTCAGCGGCCAGTCGTACCTGCTGACCTATGGCCTGCCGCAGTTCTTCTTCCACGTGACCACCGCCTACGCGATCCTGCGCCACAACGGCGTGGAAATCGGCAAGCGCGACTACATGGGCGCGTTCTGATCGGTCATCACTGCATTCAGGCCCCCACCACCTTGTGGGAGCCGGCTTGCTGGCGATAGCACCGGGGCAGACATTGAATAGTTGCCGGGCAGACCGCTATCGCCAGCAAGCGGAGCGCCGCCCGGCCGGCTCCCACAGGACATGGCGTCGTACGCAAAACTGTGGGAGCGGGCTTGCCCGCGAAGAAGCCCTCAAGCCTTGCGCAAAACCATAGAATCCCCCCACCTTGACCGCGCCTGGCCGGTGCCGTGTGGGAGGCGGATTCGCCGAGGTCTCGGACCGCCGCGAGCAGGCTTCACAGACAGCGCACGCTCATTGTCATAACCAGTCTGTTACAATCCCTCATCCTCATTTCCCTCCCCCAGTGAGCCTCCGGGCCGTCGCTGGCGTTGTCCTTTGCGGAGTCATTCATGTTTCTCGCCATCCTGCTGCTGTCGGCCGCCGGTTTTACCGTGCTGACCACGGAATTCGTCATCGTCGGGCTATTGCCCGCCATCGCCCGCGATCTGGAGGTCAGCATTCCCCAGGCCGGCCTGCTGGTGACCCTGTTCGCCTTCACGGTGGCCGCCTTCGGCCCGTTCCTGACCGCCTGGTTCTCCCGCTTCGAGCGGCGGCGGCTGTTCATCAGCATCCTGGTGATCTTCGGGCTGGCCAATACCGTGGCGGCGCTGGCACCGAACATCTGGGTCATGGCGGTTGCGCGCCTGTTGCCAGCATTGGGCTTGCCGGTGTTCTGGGCCCTGGCCAGTGAAACGGCGGTGGATATCGTCGGCCCGGATCACGCGGGCAGGGCGATCGAAAAGATCGGTTTCGGTATCGTCTGCGCCACGGTATTCGGCATCCCGGTGGGTACGCTGATCGGCGACGCCTGGGGCTGGCGCATGGCGTTCACGATCCTGGCGGTGGTCGCTCTGGTCAAGGCACTGCTGCTCTGGCGCTACCTGCCCGCGACCCGGCTGCACCTCAACCACGTCTCACTGCGCTCGCAGTTCGGCATTTTGCGTAGCCCGCTGATGCTGGGCCATGTGCTACTGTCGATCCTGATCTTCAGCGGCATGTTCACCGCCTATACCTACCTGGCCGATATCCTCGAACGGCTGGCCGGCTTCAACGGCACGGTGGTCGGCTGGTGCCTGATGGCGTTCGGCGCGGTCGGGCTGGTCGGCAATGCTCTGGGCGGACGCATGGTCGACCGTCAGCCGCTGATCGCGTCGATGCTGTTCTGCGCCTTCATGATTCCCGCCCTGGTGGCGGTGATGCCGAACATCAATTCTTGGCCGGGCTTGGCGGCGGCGCTGGCGGTCTGGGGCATCACCCAGGCGGCGTTGTTCCTGGTCAGCCACGTCCGCCTGATGAAGGTGGCGCCCCAGGCCCCGGCGTTTGCCGCCTCGCTGAACATCGCCGGGGCCAACCTGGGGATCGGCCTGGGCGCAGTGATCGGTGGCCGGGTCATCGACAGTGTCGGCCTGAGCGGTCTCGGTTTAGCCGCCGCGGCGCTGATCCTCATGTCGATCCTGCTGGCGATGGCCCTTATGACCACTGACGCCAAGACTGTCACGGCTTAAGCGTCGCTCCCATGAACAGCTCGCGCCGAGCACCTTCGGTGATGGCCAGGGTGCCGGGGTGCTTGGTCCGGCGCTCCACCGAGATGGCGTAGAACGACTCGCTGACGGCGTCGGTCTGGCCCATCAGCCTGACGTCGTATTGCCGGCAGACCTCATCGGCAATCACGCTCGGGGCGACGAAGAAACCGCTACCGGATTGGCCGAATGCCTGCATCAGCGCGCTGTCATCGAACTCGCCGACGATCCGCGGCTGGATCTGCTGCTCGGCGAGCCAGCGCAACAGCCGGCTGCGGACCACGGTTTCCTGGCCGGGAATCAGCAACGGCGCTCCCTGCAGGCATTGTGGAAAACTGTTGCCATAGCGCCGCGCCAATGCCGGCGTGGCAAAAAAACTCACCCCGCATTCCCCCAGCTTCTGGCTGTAGCCCCTGATATCGAGATGGCTCGGCATCGGGCTGTCGGAAATCACCAGGTCCAGCCGCTGGATCGCCAGGTCCGCCAGCAGGCGTTCGAGCTTGTCTTCGCGGCAGGTGATGCGGATCGGTTCCTCCAGCTCCATGGTCGGCGCGATCAGCCGGTAGACGATGGACTTGGGTACCACGTCCGCCACCCCGACCCGAAACAGCAGTGCCTGCTCCCTGGGCTGTGCCTGCAGCATCGCCTCCAGCTCATTGCCCAGTTGGAACATCTGTTCGGCGTAGGGCAGCGCCTGGCGCCCCGCTTCGGTCAGTTCCAACTGGCGTCCGGCCTTGCGGAACAGTTCGACGCCCAGGCTCTGTTCCAGCAGGCTGATCTGGCCGCTGATGGTCTGCGGGGTGAGGTTCAACTGGTCGCAGGCGCGCACGATGCTGCCGGTCCTGGCCACGACCCAGAAATAATGCAGTTGACGGTAGTTGAGCATGCAGGGATTCACTTCGTAAAAAACGAAGTATAGCCGTGAAAAATACGAATTTTTCTGAAGTGTTGGTATCTCTAGAATACGGCGCTATTGGCGAGCCAACTGCTAGGCTTGCCTTGGACTCTACTCAGGACTGAATCCCATGGAATACCTGTTGGAACTCGCTGTCAGCCCCACCGCCTGGATTGCCTTGTTGACACTGATCGTCATGGAAGTCGTGCTGGGTATCGATAACCTGATCTTTATCTCGATCCTGACCAACAAGCTGCCCGCGCAGTTCCGGACCAAGGCACGACGGATCGGTATCGGCATGGCGCTGATCCTGCGCCTGGGTCTGCTTGGCACCATTGCCTATATCGTCAAGCTCACCGCACCGGTGATCGAAGTGTTCGGCCAGGCCTTCTCGTGGAAGGACATGATCCTGATCGCCGGCGGCCTGTTCCTGGTATGGAAGGCCACCACGGAAATCCACCACAGCATGGACCCGCGGGAGAAGGCGTCCGAGGACAAGGGGTCGCGAGTCTCCCTGGGCTTCGCCGCAGCCATCGGCCAGATTCTGATGCTCGACCTGGTGTTCTCCATCGACAGCATCATCACGGCGGTGGGCATGACCGAACACCTGCCGATCATGGTGATCGCGGTGGTCGTCGCGGTGGCGGTGATGCTGCTGGCCTCCGAGCCGCTGGCGAAGTTCATCCATGACAACCCGACCGTGGTGATGCTGGCTCTGGGCTTCTTGATCATGATCGGCATGACGCTGATCGCCGAAGGTTTCGGCGCCCATGTGCCCAAGGGCTATGTGTATGCCGCCATGACCTTCTCGGCGATCATCGAGGGCCTGAACATGCTGGCCCGCCGTGCCCGGCAGAAGCGTGAGGCGACGCAAGGCTGATTCAGGGGCTGCCAAAAAAACCACCGCCTGGTTTCCATGGGGAACCAGGCGGTTTTTTTATGCAGGGGCGTCAGTGGGCGCCAGCAGGGCGTCCGGCGGTCTTGTCGGTTTTGCTCGGCTGCGAGGGCAGGGCATGGGGGTGGTGACGACGGGAAACCCTCAGGACTCCCCACAACATGGCGGCGGCGACCGCCAGCCAACCCAGGATCAACAATGCAACTGTCAGGACAAGGCTCATCAGTGCCTCCTTCGCCCCGATCGGGGCTTTCTCTCTCTTCGTCTTGCCTGTAGATCAGTCTAGTCGCTGCGGTGTTTCAGGCTATTGACCAATGGTCGTGGGCGATCAGTCATTTCGCTCTATGGCGGCGTATAAACTGCGAGGAAAGGCTATACCACCGGGCGACGGCGACCTATGATCAAGGCCCGAGCCAGGGCTCAAGTGCCTGGCAACTGATCAAGAGAGTGAAGATGTTCAAGGGACCCAACCATTTTCAATCCCTGTCGTCCCGCCGGTTGCCGATGGTGGTGGCCTTGCTGCTGGCCGTGGGCGGTTGCGCCGGTGATGGCGGGCAGCAACCGCAGCTTCAGCGTCTGCCGGAGCGTGTGGAACTCAACGGCGTGCCGTTTTTCCGCGGCGAGGTCTACCAGAGCGGTCCGGGTGCGCTGGCCAGCATGCTGGCGCAGCAGGGCGTGACCGTGACCCCGGGGTTGCTCGACAAGCCGTTGAAGTTGCCAGGTGCGGAAGCGGACCTGCAGAAAAACATGCAGGTCCTGGCCCGTGAATACGGGATGGTGGTTTATCCGCTGGATACCGAACTGTCGGCGGTGTTGACCCAGGTTGCGGCCGGTTATCCGGTGCTGGTGAAATTCAATGAAGGACGGGTCTGGTCCGAGCCGCGTTATGCAGTGGTTGCAGGCTACAACCGGTTCAAGCACACGATCCTGCTGCGCGCGGGAATGAACCGGCGGATGCCGATGGACTTCGACACGTTCACCTCGGCCTGGAAGAGTGCAGGGGGCTGGGCGGTGCTGATCCAGTCGCCGACGCAACTGCCGGCCCAGGTCGACCGGCAGCGCTGGCTGAAGGCCGCCGACGAACTGTCCCGTGCCGGCCAGGAGCAGGCTGCGGCCAGTGCCAGAAAGGCGCTGGACGGGCATTGATCCGGGCACGCTCCCACACTTTTGTGCCTTGAGGACATACGCCACCCACCCTGCAGAAGCCGGGCCTGCCCGCGAATAGGCCAGCAAGACCTACTCACCACCCTGAGCGCCCACAGGTACCCGGGGCCTCAAATTCCCAGCTTGTCCCGCATCGTGTAATACCAGGCTCCCAGCGCACTGAACGGCGTACGCAGCCATTGCCCGCCGGGGAACGGGTAGTGCGGCAGGTCGGCAAACGCATCGAAACGTTCGGCCTGCCCACGCAAGGCTTCGGCCAGCACCTTGCCGGCCAGGTGGGTGTAAGTCACGCCATGGCCGCTGCAGCCCTGGGAGTAGTAGATGTTGTCGCCCAGTCGGCCAACCTGTGGCAAGCGCGACAGGGTCAGCAGGAAGTTGCCGGTCCAGGCGTAGTCGATCTTCACATCTTTCAGTTGCGGGAAGGCCTTGAGCATTTTCGGCCGGATGATTGCTTCTATGTTCGCCGGGTCGCGCGCGCCATAGACCACGCCACCGCCGAAGATCAGGCGCTTGTCGCCGGAAAGGCGGTAGTAGTCGAGCAGGTAGTTGCAGTCTTCGACGCAGTAATCCTGTGGCAGCAGCGATTTGGCCAGGGCATCGTCCAGGGGCTCGGTGGTGATCACCTGGGTGCCGCACGGCATCGACTTGGCGGCCAGCTCCGGCACCAGGTTGCCGAGATAGGCGTTGCCCGCGACGATGATGAACTTGGCCCTGACCTTGCCCTGAGGCGTATGCACCACGGGATTGGCACCGCGCTCGATGCGCACGGCTGGCGATTGTTCATGGATCCTGCCGCCCAGCGACTCGACCGCCGCGGCTTCGCCCAGCGCCAGGTTCAGTGGGTGGATATGGCCGCCGCTCATGTCGAGCATGCCGCCGACATACAGGTCGCAGTTGACCACTTCACGAATGCGGCGCTGGTCCAGCAGTTCCAGCTGGGCATGGCCAAAGCGCTCCCAGAGCTTCTTCTGCGATTCGAGATGACCCATCTGTTTCTGGCTCAGGGCGGCGAACACCCCGCCGTCCTTGAGATCGCACTGGATATGGTATTTGGCGATCCGCTCGCGAATGATCCGACCGCCTTCGAAGGCCATCTGCCCGAGCAGTTGCGCCTGCCTGGGGCCGACGCTGCGCTCGATCACATCGATATCGCGACTGTAGCTGTTGACGATCTGCCCGCCATTGCGCCCAGAGGCGCCGAAGCCGACCCTGGCCGCTTCCAGTACCGTCACCCGAAAACCGTTCTCCAGCAGGAACAGGGCGCTGGACAGGCCGGTGTAGCCGGCGCCGATCACGCACACGTCGGTTTCGACATCATCTTGCAAGGGCGCACGTTCTGGAACCGGGTTGGCCGATGCGGCGTAGTAGGACTGGGGGTAGGGCGTGTTCGCCATCCTGCAACCTCTGTTTTATATTTTTTACGAGTGATCCGATGCTACCTCAGTTGAAATACCCCCGCCAGCCACCGCAAATCGGGAAGGTGTCGGAGCCCCGATAAAAAATTTGCCTATTCAGAGACTTAGCGGAAAGAAAGGGGTTGACACCCCTCGGCAAATCCGTAGAATGCCGCCTCACAGCAGGCACGTAGCTCAGTTGGTTAGAGCACCACCTTGACATGGTGGGGGTCGTTGGTTCGAGTCCAATCGTGCCTACCAGACAAAATCCGCTCTGCTGGGCGGTATGAAAAGGCCAATCGAAAGATTGGCCTTTTTTTCGTCTTGCGAAACACTCGAAATCGGAGGCTTGGGCCTAGGTGGTATTGGGTTTCGAAACGCTCGCAATGAGGATTTTTCCAAGCCTATTCATAGGCTTAGCGAAAAAACAGGTTGCCTCTTGGCAGAAAATCCGTAGAATGCAGCCCACAGCAGGCACGTAGCTCAGTTGGTTAGAGCACCACCTTGACATGGTGGGGGTCGTTGGTTCGAGTCCAATCGTGCCTACCAGATAAAATCCGCTCTGCTGGGCGGTCTGAAAGGGTCAATCGAAAGATTGGCCCTTTTTTGCGTCTGGCGTTTGCCAAGTCCTTTCCTGGACGGATCGAGAACTGCTCAACCAGGCGACCAGCGAGTTGCAGGCGCTCCGGGTGGAGGTTCGCCAGCTCGGTCGGCAGATCGAGAGCAGGGCGGGGAGATAGCTGAAGGGGACACCCTTGAGTGCGGCCCAATGGTTTGCAAGGTGGGCCCTGAGTCGAGGACGCCACCCTTGCAGTGGACGTCCTCCTGATTTCGCTGATCAGTCCGATTTACGTTCCTGCCGGGCATCGATGAAGGGCAGGGTGCCGCTTGGCAGTACCGTGGTTGGCAGCACGCCGTTCCAGCGCTCGGCCTTGGTCAGTTCCACCAGGTTCTGGTTGCTCGCCAGCGCCTGGGCACGGGCCTTGATCGCTTCCGCTTCAGCGCGACCGCGCAGTTCGGTCGCCTGGGCATCGGCCTTGGCCTGGGCCAGTTGGGCATCCGCTTCGGCCTGGGCCTGGGTGACGCGGATCTGCGCCTGGACCTGCTCGGTCGCCAGTTGCTGTTCGCGCGTCTTGACCTGTACCTCGGCCGCCATGCGCGCCTCGATGGCTTTTTCATAGGCGTCGCTGAAGTCTATGTTCTCCACTTGCACGCTGTCGATGATCACCGGGCCGTTGATCGACCCCTTGATGGCGGTAGAGATGTCGCTGACCAGTTGCACGCGATTCTGCACGGCGGCCACGGCATTGAACTGGCCGAAGACGTTCTCGACCTGGGTTGGTACCTGGCGGCTGATGAGCCGGTCGCGGATGCCTTCGATGTCCTTGAACTGGGTGTAGACCTTGGCCACATCGGACGGCGCGACGTGCCAGGACACCGAGACCTTGAGCTGCGCCGACTGCTGGTCCTTGCTGTAGGCCTGCAGGTTCTCGTAGGCCGAGACCTGGCTCTGGATACTGATCAGACGAACGCTTTCGATGAAGGGCATCTTGAACGACAGGCCAGGGTCGACGACGCCAACCAGTGCGCCGTTTCTCAGGAGCACACCGCGTTCGGTTTCATCCACGGTGTACCAACTGCCGAAAAACACGATGAGCAGGAGCAGGGCCACTACACCGCCTGCCACTTTGCCAATCAGATTGGGGGTGGGGGTCATATTTCGTTCCTTTGATGGGCGGGAAACCGCTCCCTCAATACGCTGCCCGGGTATCTGGGGAGTCTGGCCCGCCAACATGGCCAATGAGGTTTGCAGGCTGCCGTGCGAACGTTTGCGGCGGCGGCCGTCATGATAACCAGTGGACATGCTCGATGCTGAGACGATGCTCCCAGAGTTGAGGATGGAGGGAACAAGTTGCAGAAAAACAGATCATAGCGATGTGCTATATCGGCACTCTGCAAGGACGACACGATGCTCTCTCGGCGCAAACCTGCTTTAGCTCTGCGTTCTACTGGCTTTTTCGCTCTTCTGCTGGGAAGCCTTGCACTGCCGTTGCAGGTCCGGGCTTCGGTCGAGATCGAGCGTAACGATGCCGCTGGCTACGATGCGGTGCTGGTCAGTCATGGCGATTCGGGCTCCGGGTATACGCTTCGCAACAGCCGGTTCACGGTGGATGATCTGCAGAAGTTGCGTGAACAGCAGAAACGCCATGACGATGAACTGGACAGCCTGAAGAAGATCATCAAGGAACAGGCCAATGTGATCGAAGAGCTCAAGCGTGGCGTTGGCTCGGGGAGCGGTTCGATGGGCAGCGAGCTATCCGCGCTCAAGCGTACGGTCAATGAGCAGGGCGGCAGCATCGACAAATTCGCTCGGGCTGTGGACGAGCTCAAGCGCAACTCGGGTTCCGGGTCGAGCGCCAGTGAGTTGTCCGGGCTCAAGCGGGATGTCGGCGATCAGGGGCGCGAGCTGGATAACCTGCAACGAAAGGTGGATGAGCTGAGCCGCAAGGTGAAATAACCCTCCGCCAGCTGGCTCATTTCTTTGGCCGACTGCTCGCCGCCTTTGCCGGGCGGCGGGCTCTGGTCGTCCTGGTTCCGGATACCTTGCGCTTCTTCTTCCAGGGCGCCGGTGCCGTGGTGCCGGGCGGTATGCTGATTTGCAATTTCAGTTCGATACAGCGCCCCACCTGCTTGCTCATCCATGCCGCCTGCTTGGCGACGAACTCCTCCAGGCTCATCTCGCCGCTTTGCACCATGTCCAGCGCCTGTTCCCAGATGGCCGTGGTGCCCGGATCGGCGATCGCCCGTGGCACCGCATCGATCAGGCTGAAGGCCGCCGCGGTCGCCGACAGGCTCTTGCCATGCTTGACCAGGTAATTGCGGTCCAGCAGGCCCTGGATGATGCTCGCACGGGTGGCCTCGGTGCCGATGCCGGTGGTTTCCTTGAGCTTCTGCTTCAGGCGTGGGTCTTCCACGTACTTGGCGACGTTCTTCATGGCCTTGATCAGGTCGCCTTCGGTAAAGGGCTTCGGCGGCTGGGTCCACAGGTCCTTGAGTTCGACCCGTTCCACCGCGCACTCGTCGCCCTCGCGTAGCTTCGGCAAGGCCTGTGGCTCCGGCGTCTCGCGCCCCTTGGCGGGCGTCAGTGCCTGCGGCAGGGCGCGTTTCCAGCCGGGCTCGATCACCTGCTTGCCCACGGCCCGCAGCGGCTGTGCCGCGCAGTCGAAATCGGCTTGGGTGCGGTCGTACTCATGGTTAGGCAGGAACTGCGCCAGGTAACGGGCTCGAATCAGCGTATAGACCGCACGCGGCTTGCCTTGCAGGCGTTCCAGGCTCGCGCCCGTGCCAGTCGGGATGATGCCATGGTGGGCGGTGACCTTGGCATCGTTCCAGGCCCGTGAGCGGCGCGTCGGGTCAAGGTGCGGAGCCAGGTTGCCCAGGCTCGGGTCAGCCCGCTCCAGTGCCGCCAGGACTCGGGCGGCTTCACCGTGCTGGCTGAGGGGAAGAAAGCCGCAGTCGCTGCGCGGGTAGGTGATGACCTTGTGGGTTTCGTACAGCGACTGGGCGATGTCCAGGGTCTCCTGGGCGCCCAGGCCGAGGCGTTTCGAACATACCTCCTGCAGGGTACCGAGGTCGAAGGGCAGCGGTGCCGGTTCACGAATCCGCTCGGTCTTGAGTTTCACCACCCGTGCACTGGAGGCCACGTTCATGGCGGCGGCGGCCTGTTGGGCGAGAGCCTGGTTCAGGCAGCGGTCCTGGTCGTCGCAGGCGTCCGAGGGCGCGCGCCATTGGGCAACGAAGGGCTGGTCGTCATGCCGCAGGTGCACGTCGATCGCCCAGTAGGGCACCGGCACGAAGTCGGCGATGCTGCGATCGCGGTCCACCACCAGGCGCAGGGTCGGCGTCTGCACCCGGCCCACCGGCAATACGCCCTGGTAGCCGGACTGGCGGCCGAGCAGGGTGAACAGCCGGCTCATGTTCATGCCGATCAGCCAGTCGGCCCGCGAGCGGCCCAGGGCCGAATGGTAAAGGTTGAAGGTCTCGCCGCCCGGCTTGAGAGCCGCCAAGGCCTTGCGGATCGACGCATCGTCCAGTGCCGACAGCCAGAGCCGCTGGATCGGCCCGCGATAACGACAATGCTCCACCAGTTCCCGGGCGATCATCTCGCCTTCGCGATCGGCGTCGGTGGCGATCACCAGTTCCCGGGCTTCGCCCAGCAGGCGCTTGACCGCCTTGAACTGGCTGGCGGTCTTGGGCTTGACCTGCATCTTCCATTGTTCCGGGACGATCGGCAGGTCGGCCAGTACCCAGCGCTTGTAGCGGGCGTCGTAGGCGTCCGGTGGGGCGGTCTCCAGCAGATGGCCGATGCACCAGGTGACCGTGGCATGGGCACCGACCCAGCAGCCGTCGCCACGGCGCGTGGCACCGAGCACGGCGGCAATGTCCTTGGCCTGGGAGGGTTTTTCGCAGAGAAACAGCCGCATGGCCACCTTCGTTCGATCGTGTGCGGGGAGAGCGAACAGCATGCTCGCTGCCGAGGCGTCGAGCAATCTTTGCCTGTATTTATATACAGTCTATTTGTTTCAGCTCCCGGCGGCTACCGCCAGTTCCCGGACCAGGAAGTCGATGAACGCCCGGGTCTTCTGCGGCACCCGGCGCGCCGAGGCGTACACGGCGTTGATGCTGATCGGCGGCGCCTGCCATTCGCACATCACCGGCACCAGGCGTCCCGCAGCCAGGGCCTCCTCCACGATGAAGTCCGGCAGCAGGGCGATACCCATGCCGGCCTCGGCGGCCTGGGCCAGCAGGTCGCCGTTGTTGGCGTGCAGCGGGCCGGTGACCGTCACCCGCTGGGTCTCCCTGCCATTACTCAGTTGCAGGCTGACGCCGCTTTGCAGGTAGCCGTAGTTCAGGCACTGGTGGGTGCACAGTTCCCGTGGCGTCGTGGGAATACCGGCACGTTCCAGGTAGTCGGGAGAAGCGACCATGATGCGTGGCGCCGGAGCCAGCAGTTTGGCGACCATGGATGAATCCGGCAGGCTGGCGATGCGGATGGTCACGTCGAAGCCGCCCTTGACCGGGTCGACCTGCTGGTCACTGAGTACCAGTTGCAGCTCGACGTTCGGGTGTTCCCGATGAAACAGCGGGATCAACCGCCCCAGTCGTCGCAGTCCGAAGGACATCGGCGCGTTGACGCGCAATACCCCGCGCAGTTCGCCGATGCCGTCGCGGGCACGCTGCTCGGCTTCGTCCAGCGACGCCAGCAGTTCGCGGGCCGACTCGTAGTATTCCGCGCCGGCCTCGGTCAGGTGCAGGCTGCGGGTGGTGCGCAGCAGCAACTGCACGCCGATTGCCTCTTCCAGTGCCTGGATCTGCTTGCTGACTTTCGAGCGCGGTACATCCATCGCCCGCGCCGCCGCGGCAAACCCATTGGCCCCAACGGTGGCGACAAACGCCCGCATGCATTCGACGCGATCCATGACTGTTCCTTAAATAGAATCAATGATTCCCGATTTTATGGAATTGTCCCTTTTTTATCCAGGCCCTAAAGTTCGTTCCAAGCAAGGCAGCACAGGCCTGCAAGCATCGCTCGGAGCCAACTGCCAGATTACCCGAACGTCAATGAACCACTTCGCCAAGCCCAAGGAATCCGCCATGTCCATCCGTGAACTGCTCAACCCGACCAACTCCGCCCTGATCCTGATCGATCACCAGCCACAAATGGCCTTCGGCGTGCAGTCGATCGACTGCCAGACCCTGAAGAACAACACCGTGGGCCTGGCCAAGGCGGCGAAGATCTTCAACGTGCCGACCCTCTACACCTCGGTCGAGACCGAAAGCTTCAGCGGTTACATCTGGCCGGAACTGCTCGGCGTGAACCCGGGCGCACAACCGATCGAGCGGACCTCGATGAACTCCTGGGAAGACAGGAAGCTGGTGGAAGCGGTGAAGGCCACCGGTCGCAAGAAGCTGATCATGGCCGCGCTGTGGACCGAAGTCTGCCTGACCTTCCCGGCCCTGGAAGCCATGGCCGAAGGCTACGAGGTGTACATCGTCACCGACGCTTCTGGCGGCACCACCCAGGAGGCTCACGACATGTCCGTGCAGCGGATGATCCAGGCGGGGGCGGTACCGGTGACCTGGCAGCAGGTCCTGCTCGAGTTCCAGCGCGACTGGGCACACAAGGACACCTATGGCGCGGTAATGGATCTGGTGCGTGAGCACAGCGGTGCCTACGGCATGGGCGTGGACTACGCCTACACCATGGTGCACAAGGCGCCGCAACGCCAGGTCAAGTAACAGGGAGGGGCGGGCGTGGCGGTTACGTCCGCTCCATCGGTCACCTACAGGAAGATGGAATCAGCCATGAATATCGAATTGTCCGACGGCGTGGTCACGCTGCTGGTGCGTCACCGGGTCAGGCAGGGTTTGGATCAGGCCTATGAGGCCTGGCTGCGCCAGATCATTGCCAAGGCGCGTACCTATCCTGGCCATCTGGGGATCGACGTGGTCCGTGGGCACAGTGGCGGCCTGGCGCTGTTCACCAGTGTGCTGCGCTTTGCCAGTACCGAACAATTGCAGGTCTGGCTGGATTCCGCTGATCGTCGCGAACTGGTCGACCAGGCCGGCCCGTTGCTGGCCGATGGCGACCAGACGGAGATCAACGCGGATCGCGAGTTCTGGTTCACCCCGATGCATGTGGACGCACCAACGCCGCCGCCGCGCTGGAAACAGGCCTGCGTGACGTTTCTGGTGATCCTGCCGTTGACGTTCCTGGTACCGCTGTTGTGGAAGCCGCTGTTCGCACTGTGGCCCTGGTTGGGCGGCTATGCACCGGCCAACGTGGTGATTACCCTGACCATCGTATTGCTGGTGGTCTATGTGTTCATGCCGCGGGTGACGCGCCTGTTCAGCCGCTGGCTGCAGCCGCGGCAGGGGGTGGTCCCGGCGTCCGCCCATCCTGAGACAAGGCAATAAGTCGCCCAATAAAAAACCCGACACTCGTGTCGGGTTTTTCGCCGCGGGGCAGGTGTTACTTGCGTCCGCCCAGTGCGCCGCCGGCTGCCCCACCCAGGCCTGCGCCAATGGCTGCGCCGGTGCTGCCGCCGAGCTGGTTGCCCAGGTACGAACCGCCGGCTGCGCCCAGGCCGCCACCGATGGCCGCCTTGGTCTTCTTGCCTTTCTTGGCCGCAACGGCACCACCTGCCGCGCCACCCAGGCCTGCACCGATCGCTGCACCGGTGCTGCCACCCATCTGCTGGCCAACCACGTTGCCCAGAACGCCACCCAGGCCACCTCCGACTGCTGCCTGGGTACCGCCGGCCGCCATGGCGCCATGGGTAAACAGGGCGCTGAGCGCCAGGACGGTAAGTGCTTTACGCATGTTGCGAACCTCGAAATGAATGGAGCATCAATTGTCGCCGGGTGCGGCCAGGGACGCAAACGCTCTTGCGGTGCGGAGCCGGTTTATATTTTTTCGCGCCCGGGGAACTTTCCGATTGCGCGAGGGCGGCGGTATCGGCTGGAATTTCCCCGATAGATGTCGGATTGAATGAGCCGCTCATCGGATTTCATATTGCCCGGATTATTACCTTCACCTCTTCGCTGAACAATTCACGGATATCGAGTGTGGTCTTTTCGGCATTTTCAGAAGTTATCGTGAGCCGCTTTGGTGCAAATGTATCCATTATGCCGTCGATGACCCAAAACAGTGCCTGATGGAGCGTCGGTTATGCCGAATCCCTGAAAAAACTTGTGGTTATTGAAGGGGTTAGGAATAAAATCATCCTCAAAATATCTTGTTACGA
>NZ_AQOH01000160.1 GCF_000364705.1 Pseudomonas fuscovaginae SE-1
TTTCCAGGATCAGTTATTATCACCTCGCGTTCACCTACCACGGTTTATGCATTCTTTAAGGCCCAAGCGTCCATCAGCCGCTTGGGCTTTTTTTTGTCCGGAGTTTTTTAGCGTGCCTGCGATATAAGCCTTGTTATCAGTAAGGCTTATATCACTGTTGCAAGTTTGCGGTGCTGAACGGTGTTTGTCCGGCGTCCGTTCAATGAAACCTGTCAGGTGCCATTGATCACCTCTCGCACGCGATTGGCCAGATCGTCCAGGGCGAACGGCTTGGTCATCACGTGCATGCCGGGTGCCAGGTTGCCGTCGCCAATCACCGAGTGTTCGGCGTAACCGGTGACGAACAGTACCTTGAGGCCCGGCCGGGTCTGTCGGGCCAGTTCCGCCAGTTGCCGGCCGTTCATGCCACCGGGCAGGCCGACGTCGCTGACCAGAAGGTCGATGCGTATCGGCGATTGCAGGATCTTCAGGCCGGTCGCGCCGTCGTTGGCTTCCAGCACCTTGTAGCCGCGTTCCTCCAGCAGGTCGACTTCCAGCATGCGCACTTGCGGCTCGTCATCGACCACCAGCACCGTCTCGCCTGTCAAGGTCTGGTGGGCCGACGGCGCAGCGAAGGCGGCCTCGCGGTCTTCGGCCTCGGCAAAGTGGCGAGGCAGGTAGAGGCGTACCTCGGTGCCGCTGCCCAACTGCGAACTGATGCGCACCTGGCCGCCGGACTGCAGGGCGAAACCGTAGACCATCGACAGGCCGAGGCCGGTTCCGGAACCCAGTGGCTTGGTGGTGAAGAACGGTTCGAAGACCTTGCCCTGGATATCGGCCGACATCCCGCAGCCGTTGTCCGCGATGCCCAGGTACACATAGCCGCCGGGAGGCAGCTCCAGGGCCAGGGCCGATGCCGAGTTGAGGGTGATGTTCGCGGTCTCGATGGTCAGGTGACCGCCTTCGGGCATCGCATCACGGGCGTTGAGGCACAGGTTGAGCAGCGAGTTCTCCAGCTGGTTCTGATCCACCAGGGTGGTCCACAGTCGCTCGGACAACTTCGACTCCAACTGTATCGAAGGGCCGATCGTACGCCTTATCAGGTCCTCCATCTCCCTGATCAGCAGGTTGATGTTGGTTGCCCGCGAATCGAGGGTCTGCCGGCGGGAGAAGGCCAGCAGCCGGTGGGTCAGGGCGGTGGCTCGGCGCGCGGCGATCAGCGCGGCATTGATGTAGCGTTCCAGATTTTCCAGGCGTCCCTGGTCGATGCGGGTCTGGAGCATTTCCAGACTGCCGCTGATGCCGGTCAACAGGTTGTTGAAGTCGTGGGCCAGGCCTCCGGTCAGTTGTCCGACGGCCTCCATCTTCTGGCTTTGGCGCAGTTGTGCCTCGGCCTTGGCCAGGGCCAGGGCCTGTTCCTTGTCGAGGGTGCAGTCGCGGCCGACGGCGTTGATGACTTCGTTGGCAGGGCTGGAAGACCAGTTGATCCAGCGGTAGCCGCCGTGCTTGCAGCGGTAGCGGTTTTCAAAGCGGCGGATGCTCTGTCCGGTCGCGGAGTCGCGGGCGCGTTCGAGGGTCTGCGCGAGGTCATCCGGATGGATCAGATCGTAGAGGCTGGTGCCGAGAAGGTCGGCTTCGGTCCAGCCCAGGGTGTCTTCCCAGGCCGGGTTGATGGCGATGATCCGGCCGTCGAAGGTGCAGCGCAGCATGATGTCCGACGACAGGGTCCAGAGCTGGTTGCGATCGTCGGTGCGGGAGGCGACTTCCTGCTCCAGCGAGGCGTTGAGTTGCTTGAGAGCGATTTCCGCCTGGCGTCGTTCGGTGATATCGTTGAAGAACACCGCGACCTTGTAGGCGCCCGGGTTGCCGACACGCACGGCATGGACCGCATACCAGCGCCCGAGTCCCCGCGCCTGGTTTTCAAAGCGTTGCTCAATACCGTTCAGGGCGACATCGCCGTAGATATCGAACCAGTGCTGCTCGTGGGTGGGGACCATATCCCGAATCCACCGGCCCTTGGCTCCCACCAGCCCGGTCTCGCGTTCGAAGGCCGGATTCATGTCGAGAAAACAGTAGTCCACGGGTTTTCCGGCAGCATCGAATTTCATCTCGATAATGCAGAAGCCGGTGTCGACCGCCTCGAACATCGTTCGGTAGTAGGTGTCCTGCTCGACCGCTTGCTCGAGCGTCCCGATTCCGGATACTTCCATGATTGCCCCATGCAGAAAATAGCTGCCTGAATGGTATCAGGACACTGCTTGCTGGTAATTATGGCCGTGCCGATGGGGAGAAGTTCGCAGGTGTTGCGTACTTGTCGACTGGCTGCATGCGCCCTCGACCCGAGCGCGGCCCGGGAAAGGGGCCGCGCCGGTGAGTGTTGCCCTGGTTTCAGTTGCCCTTGGTGTTCAGCTTGCGCAGTTCTTCATAGGTGGCCGACTGGACGAACCAGAACCCGGAGATGATGCACCACAGCAGCGTACCGCCGATCAGGCCGCCGAGGCCGGCGAGGAAGCTGCTGCCGAACATGGTGATCAGGCTCAGCAGCCAGATGAAACCCAGGGCAATGTACAGAACGATGTTGTTGACGCCGATGACGAAGTCTTTCATGGGATTCCTTTTCGGATGAAGTCCTATGGCCGCTCCCGGTGAGCGCCATGTCGTTCATCATATTTCTCCCGGCAGCCGTTCACCAGCCATGACTGCCCGAAACCGTCTGCTCGAGCGGCTTGAAAAGTACCAGCGTGCCGGGACGGTGGATGCCGAAGGCCTGTGCGCACGTGCTGAAATCTGGTCCCGCGGCCGGCGTGTCTGGCAACCTGTTCGATCCAGGGCAACGTCATCGAGCCGATGCTGGTGAGCCGCCGCCCCGATCTGATCAGGCGGGCGGCTGGTGATCCAGGCTTAAAGTGATTCAGGCATCGGCCAGGGAAGGTCGTACAATGGCGCCTGTTTCTTTCTGGCCGTTTGAAGTGAGGCAAGCCATCCATGGCTGAAATTCGTGACCTGTCGATCGTGCTGGACCGCATCGACCAGGCAATTATCGAGGTGTTGCGCCATGACGGGCGCATCACCTACCAGAAACTCTCCGAGCGGGTGCACCTGACGCCCAGGCCCTGCCTGGAGCGGGTGCGCAAACTGGAGCAGTTGGGGGTGATCCGCGGCTACGGAGCCATCCTCGACGAGAACAAGCTGTCGCCCGGCCTGTCGTTGCTGGTGCTGGTGGCGCTGTCGGGCCAGAGCGGGCGGGCGGCGCAGAAGGCTTTCGAGGCCACGGTCCGGGCCTGTCCCCAGGTGCTCGAATGCCACCTGCTCAGCGGCGCCTTCGATTACAGTCTGCGCATGCGTTGCCGGGACATGGAGCATTACCGGGTGCTGACCGAAACCTGGCTCAACGATGAGGGGCTGCATATCGACAAGCTGGTCAGTCATCCCGAACTGGCGATGGTCAAAACCGCCATGGAGTGAGCCGGTCGTGGTGGCGGCCAGGGTGGCAGGGTGATTCGGATCGGTCGGTTGGCTTGAAAGGTCACTGATATGGCTTTCAAAATCATGAGACCTGTCATTTCTGACAGTTGTCTGGGGAAGTCTCGATGGATTGAATAGCGGACAGATCGCAACGGTTTCACAGCCGCGGGCGACGTCTCGTTCATGGAGGAATCCCCTGATGATGCTGCAAGCGTTGCGCGGCTGCCGGGTCAACCCGGTGGGTGAGCTCGATCCTGGGTTCGGTTGTCTGGGCAAGGTACTGGTGGAGTTTCCCGGCAGCCTGTCGAGCCAGGCCAATGACGTGCTGTTCTGCCTCGATGGGAAGATTCTCGTGGTCGCCAGGGTGGAGATGCCCGACGGTGTGCATTTCGGCCTGGCCCGGCTGAATGCCGACGGCTCGCCGGACACCTCGTTCGGCCAGAGTGGCAGCCTGGTTGGCCGCTTTCAGGCCGGGGGAGAGTCGACGGGTATCAGTCTGCGTCGGCTGCACGACGGGCGAATCCTGGTTTTTGGCCTGCATTATCCGGATGACCGGCGCAGCTTGCCGGTGGTGGCGCGTTTTCTCGCGGACGGCCGTGCCGATCCGCTCTTCGCTGACCAGGGCGTACACTTGCTGCGCCTGCCCGGCGATCTGTCCGAGGGGCCTCGTGACAGTTGGTTGCCACCGGGGCTGGCAGGCTTCGAGAGCTGTTTCGGCGCCGTGCAGTCGGACGGCAGGATCCTGCTGACCCTCAACCACAGTTATTCCGCCACCGATCATGTCGGCCTGCTGGTACGCCTGCTGCCCGATGGCGGACTCGACCACAGTTTCAATGGCCTGGGCTTTGTGATGGTCCGGCGGCGGCTGATGAACAGTTGGCTCAACTGCGTCCTGCTGCAGCCCGATGGCAAGATCCTGGTGGGCGGTTCAATCGATTTTCCACCCAGTGGCCTGGTGGCCCGCTACTTGCCGGATGGTCGGCTGGACCTGGCCTTTGGTCATGAAGGCTACCTCTGCGTGCACTTTGCCGACGCCAGTTCGACGATCACCCGGCTGGCCCGTGGCGCCCAGGGACAACTGTTTTGCGTGGGTACCCGCTTCGAGCCGCTGGGCGGTGCGCTGCAGGGGTTTACCGCCAACGGCTGCATCGACCGGCGCTTCAATCAGGGGGCCGCAGCGCTGCTGAGTATCGACGCGCCCGCCTGCCGCTGGGCGACGGTCGCGGTCCAGTCGGACGGATCGATTCTCGCCGCCGGCTCGACGGTGGCCGGGTTCGGCTCGGACCTGGTGCTGGCGCGCTACCTGCCCAACGGCCAGCTCGACCTCGATTTCGCTTCCGGCAAGGGCTACGTGCGCACCCGCCTGGGTAAGAGTCTGGACACCGTCACGGCGCTGGTGGTGCAGGGTGACGGGCGTATTCTGGTGGCCGGGCATTCCATGCTCGGCGGTTTCCAGGCGGTGGTGATGCGCTATCTGGGCTGAGTGGCGATGACCGTTGAGCCGCTATTTCTTCGTTGCTTCGGGTTGCTGCCATAGTGAATGCAGGTTCATTACGGAGAGCCTTTCATGTGGCGATTCAGTTTGCGGGCCATGATGCTGGCGGCTGGCAGTTGGGCGGATGAGGTCTTTTATCGTGCTCGGCAGGCCAACGGTATCCGGCTGCAGGCGAAGGCTCCGTCGCTGGGCGACCTCTGCGCACGCCAGGGCGAAGCGCCCCTGGCCCTGGTGTTGTCCGGGGGCTGGGTGAGCAAAACGCCTGTGGTGGGGGACCCGCTCTATCTCAACATTCCGCCAGGGTTGCCGACCCCGGCCATCTCGGTGACCTGAGCTTCTACTGGGCCCCGATCACTACAACCATGAGCATTCCAAGCAGGTCGCCTTGTCGGTGAAGGAGACCGATAAGCTCATCAACCACTGCGCAACTCATACGTTCAGTGCTCAGGTGAAGGCGCTGCCGGCGGCCCAGGAATATGTCTTGTCGTTCGAGGCGATTGCGGCGAGCGACGAGCCGGGCAACCGCTACAATCTCTACCTCGGCCTTGCAGAGGGGGCGGCTCAATCCTGCAATTGCACTCTGTTCCTGAATTGTTCCAGCGCCTCTGGGTTGGCCAGGGCATCGGTGTTCTTCACCGGCAGCCCGTGCACCACGTTACGCACCGCCAGTTCGACGATCTTGCCGCTCAGGGTCCGGGGAATGTCCGTGACCGCGACGATCTTCGCCGGGACATGGCGGGGCGTGGTGTTGTCGCGGATCACCTGGCGGATCCGCTGCTGCAGGGCATCGTCGAGCGCCACGCCTTCCTGCAGGCGCACGAACAGCACCACCCGCACATCGTTCTGCCATTGCTGGCCGATGGCGAGGCTTTCCACGACCGCCTCGACCTTTTCAACTTGTCGATAGATTTCCGCCGTACCGATGCGCACTCCACCGGGGTTGAGCACGGCATCGGAGCGGCCGTGGATCATCAGGCCGCCGCCGTCCAGTTCCTCGGCGTAGTCGCCCTGGGCCCAGACGCCAGGGAACAGGCTGAAATAGGAGGCCTTGAGTTTTTCCTGCAACGGATCGTTCCACAGCCCGACCGGCATCGCCGGAAAATGCCGGGTGCAGACCAGTTCGCCCTTTTCGCCGTGCACCGGCTGGCCCTGGTCATTCCAGACCTCGACGGCCATGCCCAGGCTCTTGCATTGCATCTGGCCGCGGGTGACCGGCAGTACCGGGTTGCCGCTGACGAAGCAGGAGACGATATCGGTGCCGCCGGACATCGACGAGAGGCACAAGTCGGCCTTGATCTCCCGATACACGTAGTCGTAGCTGTGGGGCGACAGCGGCGAACCGGTGCAGAGCAGGGTCTTGAGGTGGCTCAACGGATGCGTCTGTCGTGGGCTGAGCCCGGCCTGTTCCAGGGCGGCCAGGTATTTCGGGCTGGTGCCGAAGACACTGATGCCCTCGCTGTCGATCAGGTCGAGCAGGCGTTGCGGGCCGGGATGAAACGGCGAGCCGTCATACAGCACCACCGTGGCGCCGACCGCCAGCGCCGACACCAGCCAGTTCCACATCATCCAGCCGCAGGTGGTGTAGTAGAACAGGCAGTCATCCGGCCCCAGGTCGACGTGCAGGCCGTGCTCCTTGAGGTGTTGCAGCAGGACGCCGCCGGTGCTGTGGACGATGCACTTGGGCACCCCGGTGGTACCGCTGGAGTAGAGGATGTACAGCGGCTGGGCGAAGGGCACCGGGACGAAATACGGCTCGCCGTCGGGCGAGTAGAAGTCCTGCCAGAGGCTCACCTTGGCGTGGGTCCGGAAGTCCTCGGCGCGGGTCTCGGTATTGGCGTAGGGCACTACCAGCAGTTGTTGCAGCGACGGCAGGTGTTCGAGGATTTCGTTGAGTTTGGCGGTCTGGTTCAGTTCCTTGCCGGCATAGCGGTAGCCGGCGCAGGCGATCAGCACCTTGGGCTCGATCTGGCCGAAACGGTCGATCACGCCGTGGGTGCCGAAGTCCGGCGAGCAGCAGGACCAGATCGCGCCCAGGCTGGTGGTGGCGAGCATGCCCACCAGGGTTTGCCAGGTGTTCGGCATGCAGGCCGCGACTCGGTCACCGACCCCGACCCCTGCGTCACGCAGGCGCTGTTGCAGGCCGGCGACATGGGCGGCCAGTTCAGCGTGGGTGAGGGTTTCCCGGTGCCCGTCCTCGCTGACCGCGACCACCGCGAGCTGGTCGTCACGGCGGCGCAGCAGGTGTTCGGCGAAGTTCAGCGTCGCCTCGGGGAACCAGCGGGCGCTGGGCATCTGCTGTTCTTCGATCAATACGTGGCTGGCCGGGTGGTGGAATTGGACATCGAAGAAGTCGACGATGGCCTGCCAGAAGTCCTCGCGGCGCTCGATGCTGAAGCGGTGCAGGGCCGGGTAGTCGGCGATCTGTAGGTCATGGCGATGATTGACGAAGCGTCGGAAGGCTTCGATACGGGTTTTTTCGATGCGTTCTGCGCTGGGGCGCCACAGGACTTCTGACATGGGGTTCCCTTTCTTGTTGTGTTGTTCAGGCGGGTTGCGGTGATCCTTGACGAGGGCTCTGCCTGGACGGGCCCTTTCGCGGGCGAGCCCGCTCCCACAGGCTTCGAGTCACGCACCATTTGCGTAGCACACCTGGCCATTGTGGGAGCGGGCTTGCCCGCGAAAAGGCCTCACCTGGCTACTGAGCCAGCCATCCGCCATCGATATTCCACGCCGCACCCCGTACCTGGCTGCCGGCTTCGCTGCAGAGGAACAATACCAGCTCACCCAGTTGCGGCGGTGTGACGAACTCCAGCGACGGCTGCTTCTCCGCCAGCAGGTCATGTTGCGCCTGCTGCGGATCGACGCCACCCGCGGCGCGGTCATCGATCTGTTTCTGCACCAGCGGCGTCAGCACCCAGCCCGGGCAGATGGCGTTGCAAGTGATATTGCCGGTGGCGGTCTCCAGGCCGACCACTTTGGTCAGACCGATCACCCCGTGCTTGGCCGCGACGTAGGCGGCCTTGCCCACGGAGCCGACCAGGCCATGCACCGAGGCGATGTTGACGACCCGTCCCCAGCCCTTGGCGCGCATGCCCGGCAGGGCCAGGCGGGTGCTGTGGAACACCGAGGACAGGTTGATCGCGATGATCGAGTCCCAGCGCTCCACCGGGAATTCCTCTACCGGCGCGACATGCTGGATGCCGGCATTGTTGACCAGGATATCGACACCGCCAAACTCGCGCTCGGCATAGGCGAACATCTCGGCGATCTGCGCCGGGTCGCTGACATCGGCCGGGTGATGGCCGACCTTGCCGCCGAACTGGCGCACCTCGGCGAGCACCGCGCTGGCGTCGCCGAAGCCGTTGAGGATCAGGTCGGCCCCGGCCTTGGCCAGGCTCAGGGCGATGCCCAGGCCGATGCCGCTGGTGGAGCCGGTGACCAGTGCGGTTTTTCCTTTGAGACTCATGTTCGATTCCTCAGACGATGCCGGTGGCGTAGAACGTGGCGATGACCACGAAGACCGCCAGGGTCTTGATCAGCGTGATGCAGAAAATATCCTTGTAGGCTTCTCGGTGGGTCAGCCCGGTGACGGCCAGCAGGGTGATGACCGCGCCGTTGTGCGGCAGGGTGTCCATGCCGCCGCTGGCCATGGCGGCCACCCGGTGCAGCACTTCCAGGGGGATGTTGGCGGCATGGGCGGCAGCGACGAAACTGTCGGCCATGGCCGCCAGGGCGATGCTCATGCCGCCCGAGGCGGAGCCGGTGATGCCGGCCAGCAGGGTCACGGTAATGGCTTCGTTGACCAGCGGATTGGGAATGCTCTTGAGCCCGTCAGCCAGTACCAGGAAGCCCGGCAACGAGGCGATCACTGCGCCAAAACCGTATTCCGAGGCGGTGTTCATCGCCGCCAGCAGGGCGCCGGCTACGGCGCTCTTGCTGCCCTCGGCGAGCTTGCTGCGAATCGCCCGGAAGCCGAACAGCAACACCATCACGATACCGACCAGCAAGGCTGCCTGGACCGCCCAGATCGCGGTGAGCTTGGCCACTTCGGTCTGGACCGGCGCCGCCATGCCGGGCAGGGCGAGGGTGTGGGTCTTGCCGTACCAGACGGGAATCCAGCGGGTGAACAGCAGGTTCATGATGCCCACCAGCAGCAGCGGCGAGAGGGCGATCCACGGATTGGGCAGGCGGATGTCTTCGGCGGTTTCCGGTTCGTTGCGCAACTGCGTGCCGTAGCCTTCGCCGGCGAGCTGGGCCTTGTTGCGCTGGCGTTGCAGGAACAGCATGCCGGCGCAGAACACGAACACCGTGCCGATCAGCCCCAGCCAGGGTGCGGCCCAGGCCGTGGTGTTGAAGAAGGTGCTGGGGATGATGTTCTGGATCTGCGGCGTGCCGGGCAGGGCGTCCATGGTGAAGGAGAAGGCGCCAAGGGCAATGGTCGCCGGGATCAGGCGCTTGGGAATGTCGCTCTGGCGGAACATCTCGGCGGCGAACGGGTACACCGCGAACACCACCACGAACAGCGAGACGCCGCCGTAGGTCAGCAGCGCGCAGACCAGCACGATCACCAGCATCGCCTGGCGGGTGCCGAGCAGGCGGATGGCGGCGGCGACGATGGAACGGGAGAACCCCGACAGCTCGATCAGCTTGCCGAACACGGCACCGAGCAGGAATACCGGGAAGTAGAGCTTGATGAAACCGACCATCTTGTCCATGAACACCCCGGTGAAGGCCGGGGCGACGGCGGCAGGGTCGGTGAGCAGGACGGCGCCGAGGGCGGCGATGGGGGCGAACAGGATGACGCTGTAGCCACGGTAGGCGGCAAGCATCAGCAGCGCCAGGGCTGCGAGGGCGATGATCACACTCATGGTGTGTCTCCAATTGTTATTTTTGTAGGTTAGGTCTGAATCTCCAGTGGGAATAGCGAGTTTCGTGCCATTTACCTAACTTATTGAAAAATATGAAGATTTCATGGGGTGATGAAATTTTTCAGAAATTTTTCTCTATTTTGAGACGTTTGCAGAGGGAAGTTCGGCGAAAATCTGCTTTTTGTGGTGAGCGGGCTTGCCCGCGCTCGGCTGCACAGCAGCCGTAAGCCGGCCGCACAATAACCTCAGATACAGCGCAGTTGCTGATGTTGGGGGCGCTTCGCACCCCAAGCGTGGGCAAGCCCGCTCACCACAAGAGGGGGCGCGGAAGGCCCCGTTCAGAGGTTGTCTCTTTTTTGGGATGATTGTCTCTTTATTGAGACTCGCTGATGCCCAACGCGACCATTTTCTTGTACAGCGTCGAGCGCCCCAGTCCCAACTGCTTCGCCGCTTCCACAACCTTGCCCCCACATTGCGCCAGGGTCGCCTCGATCAACTGTCGCTCGAACCGCTCACGGGCGACGCTGAAGGTTTCGTTTCCAGTCGTTGCCGTGACGGGGGCCGACGCCCGTTCCAGCTGACTGAAAGTGCCAATCGCCCCACGGATGTCGGCAGCGCCCAATACCTGCGTATCGCCTAACAACGCCGCCCGCTCCAGCACATTGCGCAGCTCGCGGATATTGCCCGGCCAGGCATGCTGGCCGAGCAGGTCCAGCGCATCGGCCGCCAGTTCATGGTGGCTGCGCAGTTCTTCCAGAATCACCTCGCTCAGCGCCGGCAGATCCTCAAGGCGTTCTCGCAACGGCGGCACGTGAATCGGCAGGACATTGAGGCGGTAATACAGGTCGGCGCGGAACTCGCCACGCTTGATGGCCGCCTCCAGGTCGGTGGAGGTCGCGGCGATCACCCGCACGTCGCTGCGCAGTACCTCGTTGGAGCCGACCGGCTCGAACTCCTTCTCCTGCAACACCCGCAGCAGCTTGCTCTGCAGGGGCAGCGGCATGTCGCCGATCTCGTCGAGGAACAACGTGCCGCCCTGGGCGATCTGCAACTTGCCGGGACGACCCTTGCGGTCGGCGCCGGTGAAGGCTCCTGGAGCGGTGCCGAAGAACTCGGCCTCCAGCAGTGTTTCCGGAATCGCCGCGCTGTTGATACTGACGAACGCCTTGTGCGCCCGTGGCGAGGCGCTGTGGATGGCGTGGGCCAGCAGCTCCTTGCCGGTGCCGGTCTCGCCCAGCAGCAACACCGGCGAGTCGGTGCTGGCGCTGCGACGGGCGCGGCGCTTGACCTCCAGGCTCGCGGCGCTGGTGCCAATGAAGTGGGCGAAGTTGTACTTGGTCTGCCGGGCCCGCAGCAGCGAGCGGGTCGAGGCCAGTTCTTCCTGCATGCTCTGGTAGCGCTTGAGCAGCGGCGACAGGCTGTGCAGTTCGCCGAACAGGGCAAAGCCGATGGCGCCGATCACCGCGCCGGCATCGTCGTGGACCGGCAGGCGCATCACCACCAGCGGTTCCTTGGGCATGTCCTGCAGGTCCAGCAGGATCGGCCGGCCGGTGCGTACCACCTCGCGCAGCAGGCTGCCGGGGATCACGCTCTCGCAGGGTTGACCGATGGCCTGTTCGGCGCTGCTCAGGCCAAAGCGCTTGGCATAACGCTCGTTCATCCAGACGATCCGCGCATCACGGTCGACGATCACCGTGCCTTCGCTGGACTGTTCGATGTTCTCGAACAGCGAGCGAATCGCCAGCAGGCGAACGCGCTGGTAGTCCTTGAGGCTGTCGCGGTCGTTCATCGGCGTCTGGCTCATGGGCAGTTCAGGGTGGGGGCGTGCGTCAGGGTCGCGGCCAGCAGTTCCCGGGTGTACGGGTGCTGCGGGTCGTCGAACACCGCGCAGGTGCTGCCCCGCTCGACCACCTGGCCATCCTTGACCACGATCAGGTCGTGGGCCAGGGCGCGGACCACCGACAGGTCATGGCTGATGAACAGATAGGTCAGGCCGTGCCTGGCCTGCAAGTCACGCAGCAGCGCCACCACCTGCTTCTGTACCGTGCGGTCGAGGGCCGAGGTCGGTTCGTCGAGCAGGATCAGCGCCGGCTTGAGCACCAGCGCCCGGGCGATGGCGATC
The DNA here is from genome assembly GCF_000364705.1 of Pseudomonas fuscovaginae SE-1. GTDB lineage: Bacteria > Pseudomonadota > Gammaproteobacteria > Pseudomonadales > Pseudomonadaceae > Aquipseudomonas > Aquipseudomonas fuscovaginae_A. The sequence goes on from NZ_AQOH01000160.1 coordinate 11,930, forward strand.
CGCTGGCGCTGGCCACCGGAAAACTCGTGGGGGTAGCGATGGCGACTCTGTGGGTCGAGGCCGACTTCCTCAAGGGCGCGGATCACCTGTGCCTCGTGCTCGGCGGCGGTGCCGGGGCAGTGCACCTCGATGCCTTCGCTGATGATCTGCGCCACCGAGATGCGTGGGCTCAGGCTGCCAAAAGGGTCCTGGAACACCACCTGCATCTGCTTGCGCCACGGCCGCAATTGCTTGTGGCTCAGTCCATCAAGGGCCTGGCCCTGGAAGCGGATGCTGCCCTCGGAGTCGAGCAGCCGCAGGATCGCCTGGCCGAGGGTCGACTTGCCCGAACCGGACTCGCCGACGATGCCCAGGGTCTTGCCCCGTTGCACGCAGAGGCTGATGCCATCGACCGCCTGCAGGTATTCCTTGCGTCGCAGCAGCCCGCCGCCGATCTGGAAGCGCACGCGCAGGTCATCGACCTGCAGCACGCTTTCGTTCTCCTCCAGGGCCAGTGCTTCCCCGGCCGGCTCGGCATCCAGCAGCAGGCGGCTGTAGGGATGCTGTGGCTGGTTGAACAGGGTCTCGCAGTCGGCCTGCTCGACGCTTTCCCCGGCCTTCATCACGCAGACCCGCTGGGCGATGCTGCGTACCAGGTTGAGGTCGTGGCTGATCAGCAGCAGCGACATGCCCAGGCGTTGCTGCAGCGACTTGAGCAGCAGCAGGATCTTGCGTTGCACGGTGACGTCGAGGGCGGTGGTCGGTTCGTCGGCGATCAGCAGCTCCGGCTCGCAGGCCAGGGCCATGGCGATCATCACCCGCTGGCGCTGACCGCCGGAGAGTTGATGGGGATAGGCCTTGAGCCGCTCGCGGGGCTTCTGGATACCCACCAGTTCCAGCAGTTCGAGAATCCGCGCCTGGGCCGCCTTGCCACCCAGGCCCTTGTGCAGCATGAGCGTTTCGCCGATCTGCTTTTCCACCGTGTGCAGCGGGTTCAGCGAGGTCATCGGTTCCTGGAAGATCATGGCGATGCGGTCGCCGCGGATCTGACGCAGGGTACTGTTGTCGGCCCCGAGCAGTTCCTGGTCGCGATAACGCACGCTGCCGCTGGCGTGGCAGCCGGTCTGCGGCAATAGCTGCAGGATCGAATGGGCGGTGACCGACTTGCCCGAGCCGGACTCGCCGACCAATGCCAGGCACTCGCCGGCGCGGATATCCAGGCACAGGTCGCGGACCACGGGCTGGCCGCCGAAGGCGACGGTCAGGTGGCGGATTTCAATCAGGTTGTCGGTCATGGCGCGGGCCTGGTTCATGAGCGGGGGTCGAAGGCATCACGCAGCGCCTCGCCGATAAAGACCAGCAGCGAAAGGATCAGCGCCAGGGTGAAGAAGGCGGTGAATCCCAGCCACGGGGCTTGCAGGTTCTGTTTGCCCTGGCCGATCAGTTCGCCCAGTGAGGCGCTGCCGGCGGGCATGCCGAAGCCGAGGAAGTCCAGGGCGGTGAGGGTCGAGATGGCGCCGGTGAGAATGAACGGCAGGTAGCTCAGGGTCGCGTTCATGGCGTTGGGCAGGATGTGCCGCAGGATGATCTTGCGGTCGTTCAGGCCCAGCGCGCGGGCGGCCTTGACGTATTCCAGGTTGCGCCCACGGAGGAACTCGGCGCGCACCACGTCGACCAGCGCGAGCCAGGAGAACAACGCCATGATTCCCAGCAGCCACCAGAAGTTCGGTTCGACGAAGCCCGACAGGATGATCAGCAGGTACAGCACCGGCAAGCCGGACCAGACCTCCAGCAGGCGCTGGCCGAGCAGGTCGATCCAGCCGCCGTAGTAGCCCTGCAGGGCGCCGGCGGCGATGCCGATCAGCGCGCTGATGGCGGTCAGCGCCAGCGCGAACAGGATCGACACCCGGGCACCGAAGATCACCCGCGCCAGCACGTCGCGGGCCTGGTCGTCGGTGCCGAGCCAGTTCACCGCGGTGGGTGGGCTGGGGGCCGGCTTGTTCAGATCGTAGTTGGGCGTGTCGGCGCTGAACGGGATCGGCGGGAACAGCATCCAGCCGCCATCACGGGTGATCAACTGGCGTACATAGTCACTGCGGTAATCGGCCTGGAACGGCAGTTGGCCGCCGAACTCCTGCTCGGTATGGCGCTTGAACACCGGGAAATACAGCGAGCCCTGGTAGCTGAGTACCAGGGGCTTGTCGTTGGCGATCAGTTCGCCACCCAGGCTCAGCACGAACAGCGCGGCGAACAGCCACAGCGACCACCAGCCACGGCGGTTGGCCTTGAACCGGTCGAGCCGGCGACGGCTCACGGGGGAAAGTCGCAGCATCAGGCGTTCCTCGCGGCGAAGTCGATACGCGGGTCGACCAGGGTGTAGCAGAGGTCGCCGATCAGTTTGATCAGCAGGCCGAACAGGGTGAAGATGAACAGCGAGCCGAACACCACCGGGTAGTCACGCGACACGGCGGCCTCGTAGCTCATGCGACCCAGCCCGTCGAGCGAGAAGATCACTTCGATCAGCAGGGAGCCGGCGAAGAACACGCTGATGAAAGCCTGGGGAATGCCCGACACCACCAGCAGCATGGCGTTGCGAAACACATGGCCGTAGAGCACCCGGCGTTCGCTCAGACCCTTGGCCCGGGCGGTGACCACGTACTGGCGGGTGATCTCGTTGAGAAACGAGTTCTTGGTCAGGATCGTCAGGGTGGCGAAACCGCCGATCACCAGCGACGTCACCGGCAGCACCAGGTGCCAGAAGTAGTCGGCGACCTTGCCCAGCGTCGAGAGCTGGTCGAAGTTGTCCGAGACCAGGCCGCGCACCGGGAACCAGTTCAGCGAGGTACCCCCGGCGAACAGCACGATCAGCAGCATGGCGAACAGGAACGCCGGCATGGCGTAGCCAAGGATGATCGCCGTGCTGCTCCAGATATCGAAGCGGCTGCCATGGCGGACCGCCTTGCGGATGCCGAGGGGGATCGATACCAGGTAGGTGATCAGCGTGGCCCAGAGGCCGAGGGAAATGGTCACCGGCATCTTCTCCAGGATCAGGTCGGTGACCTGCGCGCCACGGAAGAAGCTTCTGCCGAAGTCGAGGCGGGCGTAGCTCTTGAGCATCAGCCAGAAGCGCTCCGGTGCCGGTTTGTCGAAACCGTACTGGCGCTCGATATCGGCAATCAGCTTGGGGTCCAGGCCACGGCTGGCGCGGGACGAGCCGTGCAGCCCGTCACCACCGCCGGCACCGACGGCACCTGCGCTGCCCAGGCCTTGCAGGCGGGCGATGGCCTGCTCGACCGGGCCACCGGGCGCGGCCTGGACGATCACGAAGTTGACCAGCAGGATGATCAGCAGCGTCGGGATGATCAGCAGCAGGCGCCGCAGGATATAGGCCGGCATCAGCGTTTCCCTCCGTCATGGCCGCGCCGGATCAGTTCGGCGGTCATCTGTTCGTTGGTCAGCGGCGTCGGGCTGACTTCCCACCAGGTTTCGACCGCCGCGTCATTGCTGGCTTGTATCTGCGGAATGCCGAAGCGGTTCCACCACACCGTGGAGATGCCCGGCGGGTAGTAGTTGGGGATCCAGTAGTAGTTCCACTGCAGCACCCGGTCCAGGGCATGGGCGTAACTGAGCATCTGCTTCTGGGTATCGGCCTTGACCAGGCCGTTGATCAGGCTGTCCACGGCGGGGTTCTGCAGCGCCATGAAGTTGTTCGAGCCGGGGTCGGTGGCCGCCTTGGACCCGAAGAAGTTGTACAGCTCGATGCCGGGCGAAGTGGTCACCGGGTAGCCGCTGACGATCATGTCGTAGTCGCGGTCCTTGAGGCGGTTGACGTACTGCGACGGGTCGATGCGGCGAATGTCCATGCGAATACCGATCTGCGCCAGGTTGCGCTTGTACGGCAGCAGCAGGCGCTCCATGCCGTTCTGGGCATTGAGGAAGGTGAAACTCAGCGGTTCGCCCTGAGCATTGACCAACTGATCCCCCTTGGGCTTCCAGCCGGCCTGTTCCAGCAGGGCCAGGGCCTGCAACTGCTTGTCACGCAGGTTGCCGCTGGCGTCGGTCCTGGGTGCTTCGAAGACCTGGGTGAAGACCTCGTCGGGAATCTGTCCGCGCAGCGGTTCGAGGATCGCCAGTTCGTCCTTGTCCGGCAGCTCGCGGGCGGCCAGCGGCGTGTTGGAGAAGAAGCTCTGCTGGCGCAGGTACATGTTGCGCATCATCTGCCGGTTGCTCCATTCGAAGTCCCAGAGCATGGCCAGGGCCTGGCGCACCCGGCGATCCTGGAAGATCGGCCTCTGCAGGTTGAACACGTAGCCCTGGGCCGGCTGCGGTGAATCCGGTGCGAGATGGGCTTTCTGCAGGCGGCCGCCGCTCAGCGCCGGGCTGTCGTAGCCGATGG
>NZ_AQOH01000161.1 GCF_000364705.1 Pseudomonas fuscovaginae SE-1
GGCGGTGGCGGAGAACTCGCGGTTGTAGTCGTAGGCGCCGCCACGCAGCACCTGGCGCGCGACGTCGGTGTCGCCGAAGTATTCGATGCTGAAACGGTCGAAGTTGTACAGGCCGCGGCTCACCGGCAGGTCTTTGCCCCACCAGTCGGGGTTGCGGGTGAAGGTGATGCTGCGTCCCGAGTCGACCTTGCTGACCCGGTAAGGGCCGCTGCCCAGCGGGGCCTCGTAGCCACCGCCATCGGCGAAGTCACGGGTTTTCCACCAGTGTTCCGGCAGCACCGGCAGGGTCGCGATATCCAGCGGCAGCGAACGGTTCTCGGTGTTCCTGAAGTCGAAGCGAATCTGGGTCGGCGATTCGACCACCACATCCTTGATGCCTTCGAACTGCATGCGATAGCTCAGACTGCCCTGGGTCATCAGCAGGTTGAAGGTGTAGCGCACGTCCTCGGCGGTGATCGGCGTGTTGTCGGCGAAGCGTGCCTTGGGGTTGAGGAAGAAACGCAGCGACAGGCCGTCATCGGAGCGCTGCATCTTCTGGGCGACCAGGCCGTAGACGGTGTAGGGCTCGTCGAGGGAACGCACCGCCAGCGGTGAATAGATGTAGCCGTCGATCTGCGAAACGCCGATGCCCTTGTCGATATAGGGCAGCACATGGTCGAACTGGCCGATCTCGATGGCCGAGCGCTTGAGGCTGCCGCCCTTGGGAGCGTCGGGATTGGCGTAGTCGAAGTGGCTGAAGCTGGCCGGGTATTTGGGCGGCTCGCCGTAGACCGTCAGGGCGTGTTGCGCGGGAGCGGCGTGGGCAACACTGGCAAGCAGGGCCAGGGTGCCGAATGTCAGGGAAAGAACCAGTCGCATCGTCAGCCTTGAGGACGGTGTGAGAGTGGGGGCTTCCTGTGGCGAGCACGGCCCTGTGGCGAGCGGGCTTGCCCGCGCTCGGCTGCGAAGCAGTCGTGAAACCGGCTTTCTCGGTGCCTCTGGTGCACCGAATGTCCGGTTTCAGGGTCGCTTGGCGACCCAGCGGGGGCAAGCCCCCTCGCCACAGGCGTTGGCTGCCAGAGGGGGCGCGAAGAGCAACCCTCGTCGGACGGATCAGTCCTGGCGGCTGGTGACTTCCAGCAGGTGGTAGCCGAACTGGGTTTTCACCGGGCCTTGCACGGTGTTGATCGGCGCGCTGAACACCACGGTGTCGAATTCCTTGACCATCTGGCCTGGGCCGAAGGAGCCCAGATTGCCGCCGTCACGGCTGGAAGGGCAGGTGGAGTTGGCCTTGGCGATTTCGGCGAAGTCGGCGCCGCCTTCGATCTGGGCCTTGAGTTCGTTGCACTTGGCTTCAGTGGCAACCAGGATGTGGCGGGCAGTGGCTCGGGCCATGGTGGGGTACTCCTTTGGGGAAAATGTCGAGACTACCGGATTCAGGCGGCTTTTTCCCGGCAAAGTTCCTCGAGGGCGGTGCGGCAGGTGGGATGCGGGAAGGCTTTCGCGGTGGTTCGCCGCCCCGAACCGCCGCGAAGGCCTCCCGTCAGGCGCTCACCGCCTTGAGGGACGCCTGCTCCCGCAACCGTTGCGCCGCGCTACGCAGCAACTGTTCGGTCGCTTCCCAGCCCAGGCAGCCATCGGTGATCGAAACGCCGTACCTGAGGGACGGGCTCAACGGCTGACAGCCTTCGAACAGATGACTCTCCAGCATCATGCCGATCAGCGAGCGGTCGCCCTGCAGGCGCTGCTCCAGCACCTCGCCGAATACCGCCGGCTGGCGCAACGGGTCCTTGCCGCTGTTGGCATGGCTGCAGTCGACCATCATCCGGCTCGCGATGCCTTGCTTCTCCAGCCCTGCCCGGGCCAGGGCGATGCTGCGGGCATCGTAGTTCGGGCCACGATGGCCGCCGCGCAACACCAGGTGAGTATCCGGGTTACCCGCGGTCTGGATGATCGCCGGATGCCCTTGACCGTCGACGCCGAAATGCCGGTGTGGGTGCGCCGCCGAACGCATGGCATCGCTGGCGATGCCGACACCGCCGTCTGTGCCGTTCTTGAAGCCCACGGGCATCGGCAGGCCGCTGGCCATTTCCCGGTGGATCTGCGACTCGGTGGTCCGTGCGCCAATCGCAACCCAGCTCAGCAGGTCGTCGAAGTAGCTGGCGGCCATCGGCTGCAGCAGTTCGGTGGCGATCGGCAAGCCCATGCGCAGCATTTCGCGCATCAGTTCGCGCGACAGCGCCAGGCCGCCGGCCATGTCGTCGCTGCCGTCCAGGTGCGGATCGTAGGCCAGGCCTTTCCAGCCGACCGTGGTGCGCGGTTTTTCGACATAGGCACGCATGACCAGCAGCATCTGGTCGCTGACGTCGTTCGCCAGGCTGGCCAGGTGGCTGGCGTATTCGAGAGCCGATTGCGGGTCGTGGATCGAGCAGGGGCCGACGATCATCAGCAGGCGCGAGTCTTGGCCGTCGAGGATGGCGCGTATCGCCTCGCGGTGGCGGGTGACCTGAGCGCTGAGCGTGGTAGTGAGGGGCAGGTGCTGCTTGAGCTGCAGGGCCGTCGGCAGGCGCTGGGTCAGCGGCTCGTTGGCGGACGACAGGGTGGACAGTGGCAAGGCGGAGAGAGACGAATTCATGTTCGGAGTTCCCTGGGCAAGCGGCGGGTCTTTCCCGCGCGCGGCCCTATTGCGGTGTTCGACAATCAGCCGGATTGGCTGCGAGTGTGTGCTTGCCACCTGTGAGTGACCGTTCGGAGGCGGCGTGCTGTCCCGAGCGGAGGTTGGTAAATCGCCAGGCGGTGGTGAATTCGTAGCGGTAATAGGTGGCGTAGTTCATGTCGGTATTCCTCGATTCGAAATGTCTGTTGAAGCGTTTTACGTAAAAGTGAAGCCCTGAAAAAACAAAACCCCCGGTCGGGAGGCCGACCGGGGGTTGTTGATTCTCTGGTAGGCGACCCCTTGAGTAGTGGGCGCCGGTTGGGTATCAGGCGCGCCAGTGGCTAAACCAATACCCAAAATAGAAGCCTGCGGATGCGCCGGCGGTTTTCATCCAGGCAGCCGCTGGCGAGCGCGGGGCGCCGACAGTCTGGCAAGGCATGGAATGAAAGGCGTGCATGGCGCTTCTCCGATGGAATGTCCCGAGCTTACTAGAGCCATGGGATGCTGTTCAATCAGAAATTTCTATGATTGGCGCCATACAGTCGCTATGGCTTAAACAAATTAAATGTTTTATGACAAACTCACCGGACAATTCCTACTTGATCATCAGGCATGCCCCATGAACGTTCTGACCATTGCTGCCGCCCAGTCCTGCTCCCTTGCCGGTGACCTGGAGGGCAATATCCAGCGGCACCAGCGTTTCATGGAGCAGGCGGCGGAGCAGGGCGTGGAGCTGCTGGTTTTTCCCGAACTCTCGTTGACCGGTTATGAGCCCGGGCTGGCCCCGGTACTGGCGGTGACCCTGGATGCCGAGGTGTTGCAACCCTTGTCCGAGCTGGCGCGTGAGCTGCGCCTGGTGACCGTGGTCGGCCTGCCGATTCGTCTGGCTGCCGGTGGTCCGCTGCTGATCGGTGCACTGACCTTCAAGGCCGACGGTTCCCGGCAGCTCTACAGCAAACAGCATCTGCACACGGGTGAAGAACAGGTGTTTACGCCCGGGGGCGGAGGCGCTGCCTTGACCCTCGGTGCCGACACCGTCGCCCTGTCGGTTTGTGCTGACTTTTCCCACGCCAGCCATGCTCTCCAGGCCGCCCGATCTGGCGCTAACCTGTATGCATCAGGCGTGCTGGTCAGCGAGAACGGGTACGCCACCGATAGTGCGTTGCTTCAGGGGTATGCCCGTGAGCACGACATGGCCGTGCTGATGGCCAATCACGGCGGTGTCACCGGTGGCTGGGTGTCGGCGGGGCGCAGTGCGATCTGGGCTGCCGGCGGGCAACGGGTGGCGGCCGCGGCGGGTGTGGGTGATGTGCTGGTGATCGGTCGACGGGTCGAGGGCATGTGGCGAGGCGAGGTGGTGGAAGTGGAGGGGCTGTGACGCGGGACTGGCGTTTTCGCCCGGCGACCGAGGTGGACCTGGAGTTCGCCCGGACGCTGACGCGCGGGAACATGATGGCCTACTACTGCGAGTACGATCTGCTCTGGCAGGAGGAAGCCTTCGATATCGCCTGGGCCGGGCGGCAGAATGCCTTGCTCTGCGAGGGTGAGCAGGTGCTGGGTTTCGTCAGCTTCAGTCGGGACGCCAGGGCGCTGTATATCCGCGAGTTGCAACTGATCGAGGCGGGGCGCGGACAGGGCTTGGGCGGCTGGCTGATCGGCCAGGCACGTGACATCGCCTTCAGGGAAGGGCGTCCGGAGTTGCGCTTGACCGTGTTCAAGAGCAATCCCGCCAGGCGGCTTTACGAGCGCATGGGGCTGGAGGTCGTAGGGGAGGATGAGTGCTTCTTTCGCATGAGTGCCGGGGCTCTGAAATCGAGCGGTAGAATCGGCTGACAGTATTTTCGGATTGAGCTTACTCCTCGACATTTCGAGGCGCATACTGGGCTCGAATACGCGGGGCTATCCCTCGCTTCGGTCATTGTCGTCGAGGATGATTCCGTCCTTCATGCCCAGCAGGACCGCCACTTTGTGGGCTTCCCCGCGGCGTCCCTTTTTCCGCCCGGCGAGCACTTGATAGGTGGTTGCCGGGTCGACGCCATGCTCGCGTGCAAACTCCTGAACCGATTTTCCTTGATGTTCCAGCCAAGCCTTGGCTTGTGCAGCGGTGCGAATACCGGGCATAGTTCAAAACCGTTCAATTTTGTTTAATTGTGTTGAATTCACCCCTTTTAGGGGTGCTTGACTTGGGATATTACATCCAAATGAGTGGAATTGGTTCCCGGTTGCGACAAGAGAGGGAGCGACTCGGATTGTCGCAGAAGGCTTTTGGCGAAATCGGTGGCGTTGAAGCCAACGCCCAGGGCAAATATGAAAGCGGCGATCGCGCGCCGAAGGCCGACTATCTGTCGCGGGTGGCCGAGCGTGGCGTCGATGTGCTGTATGTCCTGACCGGCAACCGGACGCCGACGCTGGTCGACAATCTCAGCTCCAGCGAAGAGAAGGTGCTGGGCAGTTACCGAACCCTGCGCAAGGCTGACCAGGAAGCGATCAGCCAACTGACCACCACGCTGGCCGAGGCGATCGCCTCCTACGGCGCCAAGGGCCGCCGGGACCCGCAAGACCGCTGAGAGGCGGTCTTTCCCTTCTTCGACTTCGCAGGCGCCTATAGCGCTATGACACTCTTATGTGACGCTTGCAGCTAGGTCTGGCCGTCGGTTTTTTGCTAAGGTGGTCAATAATCTGATAAGACCATAATTCGCGAGGTGTCTGCTTGATTAGGGTGCTAGTTGTCGATGACCATGATCTTGTGCGTACAGGCATCACCCGGATGCTTGCCGACATCGATGGCCTGCAGGTTGTGGGGCAGGCTGAGTCGGGAGAGCAGGCCCTGCTGAAAACGCGGGAGCTCAAGCCGGATGTTGTGTTGATGGACGTCAAGATGCCGGGTATCGGCGGCCTTGAAGCAACGCGCAAACTGCTGCGTAGCCACCCTGATATCAAGGTTGTGGCGGTCACCGTGTGCGAGGAGGATCCGTTCCCGACGCGGTTGATGCAGGCCGGGGCTTCAGGCTACCTGACCAAGGGCGCGGGGCTGGCGGAAATGGTTCAGGCGATTCGCCTGGTGTTCGCCGGGCAACGCTACATCAGCCCGCAGATCGCCCAGCAGATGGCGCTCAAATCGTTCCAGCCGGCCAGCGAATCACCGTTCGATGCCTTGTCCGAACGGGAAATCCAGATCGCCCTGATGATCGTCGGTTGCCAGAAGGTGCAGATCATTTCCGACAAACTGTGCCTGTCGCCGAAAACCGTCAATACCTACCGTTACCGGATTTTCGAGAAGCTGTCGGTCAGCAGTGATGTCGAGTTGACGCTTCTGGCCGTACGCCACGGCATGGTCGATGCCGGCTGACGATGACTGAACCGTTCGATTCAAGCGCTTTTCTTTCTACCTGTAGTGGCCGTCCCGGTGTGTATCGCATGTTCGACAGCGATGCGCGCCTGCTGTACGTGGGCAAGGCCAAGAACCTGAAGAATCGCCTCGCCAGCTATTTCCGCAAGACCGGCCTCGCGCCGAAGACCGCCGCCCTGGTGGCGCGTATCGCCCAGGTCGAGACCACCATCACCGCCAATGAGACCGAGGCGTTGCTGCTGGAGCAGACGCTGATCAAGGAGTGGCGCCCGCCCTACAACATCCTGCTGCGCGACGACAAGTCCTACCCCTATGTCTTCCTCTCGGATGGCGATTACCCGCGCCTGAGCATTCATCGCGGGGCGAAGAAGCTCAAGGGCAAGTATTTCGGGCCTTATCCGAGTGCGGGTGCGATTCGCGAGAGCCTGGCGCTGTTGCAGAAGACCTTCCACGTGCGCCAGTGCGAGGACAGCTACTACAAGAACCGCACCCGACCGTGCCTGCAGTATCAGATCAAGCGCTGCAAGGCGCCTTGCGTCGGCCTGGTCGAGCCCCAGGAATACGCCGAGGATGTGCGCCATTCGGTGATGTTCCTCGAAGGGCGCAGCAATGCCCTGAGCGATGAGCTCAACGCCGGCATGGAGCAGGCGGCCAGCACCCTCGACTTCGAGAAAGCGGCCGAGCTGCGCGATCAGATCGCGCTGCTGCGCCGCGTGCAGGACCAGCAGAGCATGGAAGGTGGCAACGGCGACGTCGATGTCATCGCTGCGTTCGTCAACCCGGGCGGCGCCTGCGTTCACCTGATCAGCGTGCGCGGCGGGCGGGTCCTGGGCAGCAAGAACTTCTTCCCTCAGGTCGGCATCGACGAAGACGTTTCCGAGGTCATGGCGGCGTTTCTCGGTCAGTACTTCATCAGCAGCCCGGAGCGCGACCTGCCGAGCGAACTGATCGTCAACGTGGTTCACGACGACTTCCCGACCCTGATCGCCGCCATCGAAGAGCTGCGCGGCCGCGAGTTGAGCATCAGCCACCGGGTGCGCGGCACGCGGGCGCGCTGGCAGCAACTGGCGGTGACCAATGCTGAACAGGCCCTGACCGCCCGCCTGGCCAACCGTCAGCACGTGGCGGCACGTTTCGACGCGCTGGCCGAAGTGCTGGACCTGGATGAGCCGCCACAGCGCCTGGAGTGCTACGACATCAGCCATTCCAGCGGCGAATCGACAGTGGCGTCCTGCGTGGTGTTCGGTCCGGAAGGTCCGATCAAGTCCGACTACCGCCGCTACAATATCGAGGGTGTCACGGCCGGCGACGATTACGCGGCGATGCACCAGGCGCTGACCCGTCGTTTCAGCCGGTTGAAGGAGGGCGAGGGCAAGTTGCCAGATATTCTCCTGGTGGACGGTGGCAAGGGGCAATTGTCCATGGCCCGCGACGTGCTCAACGAACTGGCGGTGCCGGACCTGATCCTGCTCGGCGTAGCCAAGGGCGTGACGCGCAAGGCCGGTTTCGAGACTCTGTACCTCAACGATGCGGCCCACGAGTTCACCCTCAAGGGTGATTCACCGGCGCTGCACCTGATCCAGCAGATCCGCGATGAGGCCCACCGTTTCGCCATCACCGGTCACCGTGCGCGCCGCGGCAAGACCCGGCGGACCTCGACCCTGGAAGGGGTGGCGGGTGTCGGACCGAAGCGACGGCGTGAGCTGCTGAAGCATTTCGGTGGATTGCAGGAACTGTCCCGGGCCAGCATCGATGAGATCGCCAAGGCGCCGGGGATCAGCAAAAAGCTCGCAGAGCTGATTTATGCCAGTCTGCACAGCGAGTAGAATGCCCTTTCACTTCGTAGCCAGTTGTGCCGATGAATATCCCTAATCTGATCACCGTTCTGCGTGTTGTACTTATCCCGATCTTCATTCTGTTGTTCTACCTGCCGTACCAGTGGAGCTACATGGCGGCCAGTTCGGTTTTCGCCTTTGCCGCCGCGACGGACTGGCTCGATGGCTACCTGGCACGCCGCCTGGAGCAGAGCACGCCGTTCGGTGCGTTCCTGGACCCGGTGGCCGACAAGCTGATGGTGGCGGTGGCCCTGGTCCTGCTGGTGCAGGAGCATGGCAACTTCTGGCTGACCTTCCCGGCGGTGGTGATCATCGGGCGTGAGATCGTGGTGTCGGCCCTGCGCGAGTGGATGGCCGAGATTGGCGCGCGTGCCCAGGTCGCGGTCTCGAAGATGGGCAAGTGGAAAACCGCCGCGCAAATGTTGGCGTTGGTGATCCTGCTGGCCAACCCTTCGACTCTCAGCTTCTGGGTCGTGGTCGGCTACGCCCTGTTGATGGTTGCCGCGGGCCTGACATTGTGGTCGATGGTGCAGTATCTGCGGGCCGCCTGGCCGCATCTGCGGATCCATGGTGAAAATAAATAAAACTTTTTTGAATCAAGGGGTTGACGTGGTGCGTAGATTCTATAGAATGCGCATCACCAAGACGACGCGGGAATAGCTCAGTTGGTAGAGCACGACCTTGCCAAGGTCGGGGTCGCGAGTTCGAGTCTCGTTTCCCGCTCCAGTTATTAGATTTACAGAGTTCTGCGGACAGCCACTGAAGTCTGTAAGTCATTGAAAAAAGGAGCTTCGGCTCCTTTTTTCGTTCCAGTGGCTTCCACTGGAATCCACCGCCAGCCACGCCCAACAAGTACAGAAATAAGTACATCGAATTCGGGTGTCGGCCAAGGCGAATTTTCGCTAGAGCCTACGAGTCCTTCAAGCCGATATCTCCTCCCTTGTATTGGAGGATATTTCCATGGCTTTGACCGATAAGGCGGTGCGTCACGCCAAACCTTCCGCCATGAATTATACGCTCAGCGATGGCGCAGGCCTCACCTTGTTCGTGTGCAGCACCGGCGCCAAGCAATGGCACTGGCGTTTCTACTGGCAGGGCAAGCAGTCGCGCATCTCGCTGGGCAGCTACCCGGCGCTGGGCCTCAAGGAGGCGCGTCAGCAGCGCGATCAGGCCCGAACCTGGCTCGCCCAAGGCCTCGACCCGCGCGCCCAGCGCCGTGACGCGCTCCGGGCCCTGGAGGCCCAGGCTCACCATACCTTTGCCGCCGTATTCGCTGAATGGCGTGACTTCAAGGCGCAGAGCCTGAGCCGCGGGCGACAGAGCACGCTGTCGCAAATCGAACGGATCTTCGACAAGGACGTGCTGCCTGCGCTGGGTGCGCTGCCGATGGCGGAGGTGTCCCGGCAGGACCTGCTGGGGGTGTTGCGTCGACTCGAGCAGCGGCGTGCCTTCACCGTCGCGGAGAAATGCCGCACCTGGTTCAACCAGTTGTTCCGTTACGCCATGGTCGAGAAAGGGCTGGAGCAGAACCCGGCGGCGGACCTGGACATCGTCGCCATCCCCAAGCCGCCGGTGAGTCATAACCCGTTCCTGTTGATGGACGGCTTGTCCGTGTTAGTGAGGTGGAGCCCGTCCGTTAGGCGGTTAAGACCGCGCCGCAGCAAGGTGCTTGCTCGGCGCGCGGAGCGACAGATCACCAGGTGAAGTTCACCGAGGTCAGCAAGGTGCGCTCGTCCCCGTAGCTACAGGTGGAGAAACTGCACTGCGTGTAGCGCTTGTCTGTCAGGTTGTTGGCGTTGACGGTCACGCTCCAGTTGTCGTCGATCTGGTAGCGCGCCATGGCGTCGAACAGGGTATAGGCTGGCATGGCCGAATCCATGCCCGAGGCCTGCGTTGTACCCATGTAGCGAGCGCCGGCGCCCACGGTCAGTTGCGGAATGTCCCAGTTGACGAAGTGGTAGCTGGCCCACAGGGCTGCCTGGTGGTAGGGCGTTTCATCGGTACGTTGGCCCACTTCGGCCGCAATGGCGCTCTTGATGGTGCGTGCGTCGGTATAGGCGTAGGTGGCGATCATGCTGAGTGCCGGGGTGACATCCGCCTTGGCTTCCAGCTCCAGGCCGCGGGAGCGTACCTCGCCGGTTTGGCGGTACTCTTCGGTAATTGGATCCTGCTTGAGCACGTTGGTCTGGGTCAGCTCGTAGACTGCCGCGCTGAGCAGCATATTGCTGTCATTGGGCTGATAGCGCACGCCTGCTTCGTATTGTTTACCTTCGGTGGGGGTGAAGGTCTGGCCGGTGACTTCCGCAACGGAAACCGGGAAGAACGACTCGCTATAGCTGATGTAGGGCGCCAGGCCGTTGTCCGCCAGGTAGACCAGGCCCGCGCGCCAGGTGGTGGCTTCGTCGCTTTGGCTGGCCTTGGCGGCATTGCGATGCGCTGTCTGATGCTGGTCAGCCCAGTCGTGGCGGCCACCCAGTTGCAGGACCCACTTGTCGTCGAACTTGATCTGATCCTGCAAATAGACACCTTTTTGCAGCGTATCGAGCTGCGAGCCACGATCCAGGGCGCGATCTCTGTTGACCACCACGGGCTGGCCATAGTTGTAGCGGCTCAGGTCCAGGCTGGGGGCTGCGCCTCGGAAGTTATGGGAGTCGTAGGACGTGTCATAGCCGTCGAAACCGACCAGAACGGTGTGCTCGACGCTGCCGATCTGCCATTTCGATTGGACATTGGTATCGCTGGCCAGGGTTCTGGCGCGCTCACGGCGATCACTGTATTGCCTTTGCAGAATGCCGGTCGTGGCAGCCTGATTGATCACGGCGGCAGTGACTGCCGGATTGCCGGTTCTGACCTGCAGGTATCTCCACTTCACATCGGACTCGGAGTAACGCAGCTTGTGATTCACCGTGAAGTGTTCGTTGAAGTGGTGGGTGAATTCGTACCCCAGGGCCGACATCTCGCCATTCATGTCGTCGTAGTCCGGCTCGCCGATAAAGTCGTGGCGGCCGATCTTGAAGGCGCCGTCACCCACACCTTTGACCAACTGATAGGGCAGGGGCGCGGGGAAACGCGTATCGGTCTTCTGGTAGAACGACAGCAGGGTCAGCGATGTGTCTTCGTCAGGGCGCCAGGTCAGCGCCGGGGCGATGTAGAACCTGTCGTCGTTGAGATGATCCTGCTGGGTGTCGCTGTTGCGGCTGAGCAGGGTCAGGCGATAGCTCAGGGTGTCGCTACCGGCCAGTGGGCCGCTGAAGTCGGCGGCGACCTGCTTGCGGTCATTGGAGCCCGTCTGCAGTTGCAACTCGTGGAACGGCGTCTCGGTTGGGCGCTTGCTGACGCCGTTTACCATGCCGCCGGGCGAGAGCTGGCCGTAGAGCACCGAGGCGGCGCCGCGAATGACCTCGACGCGCTCCAGGCCATAAGGTTCCTGAATGCCGTCGTAGGAGTTGTTCTGCAGGCGCAGGCCGTCGCGCAGCGAGCCGCCAGTGGCGGATTCGACCGAGAAGCCACGGATGCGGAAGCGGTCCGCAGTGCGGTTGAAAGAGGTCGAGCTGGCGGTGAATCCTGGTGTGTAGCTCAGCGCCTGAGCCAACGTTTCCGCCTGGCGGTCGCGGATTTCGTCGCTCGTCACCACCGACAGCGACTGTGGCGTCTCGGTGATCGGCGTGTCGGTCTTGGTAGCGCTCATGTTGCGTTTGGCGACATAGCCGACCACATGCTCGGTGGGCTGTTCGACGTTTTGCGCGGTAACGTTGGTGGCATCGAGTTCCAAGGGCGCGGCCGTGGGGGCCTGGTTGGTCTCAGCGGCATGCAGGCTGCCTGAGCCCAGGCTGGCCATGGCCAGTGCTAGTGCGCTAAGGCTGAAGGCTGGGCGTCGGGCGAAACGTTCGGGGCTTGGGTGCGTAACCTGACACATGGCGAAGGAAAGTCCTTTAGTTTTCTGGGATGTGTGCGCAAGACGGAGGAGTTTCTGTGATCCTTCACGCCAGTGCGTGGTGGCAGTGAGCAGTAGCGCGCGAACTCTACATCTAAATGAGAAATATTTGTACTAGCACACAATTTATTGTCACCACTAAACTATTGTTGCAAGCTACTACGCATAAATGTTTAAGGCCTGGACGCTGCCTGACAGGCAGTGTCCGCCCTGAGCTGGATGAGATTCGCGGTGAACCCGCATGCCCGGCCAACTGTGCTGGCTCTTGGCCGGGCGGGCGCTGGCGCGTTGGTTCGAAATCGAGTGTGTGTGCATGTTGAAAGCGATGGGGCTTGAGCTTCAATTCGACGGATTGAAGGTGCTGGATGACATCAGTCTGACCATTCCCGAGGGCTGCTTTACCGCATTGATCGGTGCCAATGGTTGTGGCAAGACCACCTTGCTGAACGTGCTGGCGCGCATGCTGCGGCCAGCCAGCGGCGACGTACTGCTGCAGGGTAAGCCCCACGTTCAGCTCTCGCGACGAGATCTGGCCAGGCAAATCGCGCTGTTGCCGCAACGCACCGCTTCGCCTGCCGGGATAACCGTGCGCGAGCTGGTCATGCAGGGGCGCTACCCCTGGCAAAGCTGGTGGCAGCAGTGGAGTGACGCCGATCAGCAGGCGGTCGACCGCGCCGTGGCACTGGCCGATGTCGGCATGCTGCTGGACCGCACCCTGATCAACCTGTCCGGGGGGCAGTTACAGCGCTGCTGGATTGCCATGACTCTGGCACAGGAGACCCCGGTCATCCTGCTCGACGAGCCCACCACCTTTCTCGATATCGCTCATCAGATCGCCTTGCTCGAACTGCTCGCCGAGCTGCGTGACCAGGGGCGCACTGTCGTCGCGGTTCTGCATGACCTCAACCAGGCCGCGCGCTATGCCGATCAACTGGTGATGTTGCGCCAGGGCAAGGTGCACGCCCAGGGCACGCCTGCCGAGGTCTTCACCCCGGCCAACCTCAAAGCCGTGTTCGATCTGGATGCGCACATTCTCATCGATCCGCACTCCGGTGATCCCCTGTGCGTGCCGGCTTCCCCTGTCCGCACGCGTGCGCTCGACAGTCAGGTAGCCCGATGACGAGTGGGTGGCGCTGGCCGATCTGGTTATCGATCTTGATCGGCATCGGCCTGGCGTCGACGCTGCACCTGGCAGTGGGGGCCAAGTCGATTCCCTGGAGCGATGTCTGGCAGGCGCTGCTGGCGTATGATCCGAGTAGTTCTGACCACAGCGTCATCCGTGGTTCGCGCTTGCCGCGCCTGTGGGTGGCAATGGTTGTGGGTGCCTGCCTGGGGCTGGCCGGTACGATGATGCAGGCGGTGGGCGACAATCCGTTGGCCGACCCGGGCATCCTCGGCATCAACAGTGGTGCGGCCTTGTTCGTGGTCATTGGCTTGCTGGTGCTGCCCGGCAATGACATGAGCATGATTCCCCTGTTTGCCTTCAGCGGCGCTCTGGTGGCCGCCATCGGCGTCATGCTGCTGGCCGGGCGCACGCCCAATCCGGTGCGCCTGACGCTTTCCGGAGCGATGATGGCCGCACTGTTCGGCGCCATCACCGCGATTCTGCTGCTGCTCGATCAGCAGGGGCTGGACAGCCTGCGTCGCTGGCTGACCGGCTCGCTGGCTATCAGCGGGGCAAACCTGCCAAGCTGGCTCTGGCCCTACCTGATCGTCGGCATGCTGCTTTGCCTGATCAATGTGCGCGCGTTGAATGCCTATCGGCTGGGCGCGCAGGTGGCCTCCAGCATGGGCGTCAACCTGTTGCGGATGCGGCTGTTGAGTTTGGCGGCCGTGGTGCTGCTGTCCGGTTGCGCGGTGGCGTTGGCTGGCCCCATCGGCTTTGTCGGGCTGGTAGTGCCGCATGCGGCGCGGCTGCTGGTTGGTCACGACCTGCGCCAGCTGCTGCTGGCCGCGCCGCTGCTGGGCGGCCTGCTGCTGGTGCTGGCCGATGTCGTGGCGCGCACCCTGGTGAGCCCGTACGAACTCAATACCGGCATCGTCACCGCGCTGATCGGCGGCCCGATATTCGTCGTGCTGGTACTGAGGAAGCTCAAATGAGTCGCTGGCTGACCACGCCACGGCGTTGCCCCGGGTTGCCCTGGGTCGGCCGGCCCATCGATGTGTTGGCGGCGTTGGTGCTGCTCGTGTTGCTGACGGGGCTGACGCTGTACGCGGCCAGCGTAGGCAGCTACACGACGGGCATGGGCCAACTCTGGCAGAGCCTGTTCTCCGATGAGGCGGCGCTGCCGGCCAGCGTACTGTGGGAGTTGCGCCTGCCGCGCATCCTGCTGGCGATTCTCGGGGGCGCGGCGATGGCCCTGGCTGGCGTGCTGATGCAGTCACTGACGCGCAACCCACTGGCTGCGCCGGGATTGGTCGGGGTGGAGGCGGGTGCCAGCGTCACCATGTTGCTGATCCTGGTGCAGTGGCCGCAAGCCTTGCCGCTGTCGCTCTATCCTCTGGCGGCGTTGCTCGGCGGTCTGGCGGTGGCGCTGTTTATCGTCGCGCTATCCTGGCGCGGTGGCATTGCCCCGCTGCGCCTGATTCTGGTTGGCGTGGGGCTGACGGCCATGCTCAGTGCCGTCGCCGATCTGCTGATCACCTACGGCAATATCGATCGGGTCGAATCGGCGCTGATGTGGCTTGGCGGCAGCCTGCATCGCAGTGGTTGGCCGCAGGTGCGGAGCCTGCTGATCTGGTTGCTGGTGGCGGGCATGCCCCTGTTGTTCTGTCACCGCCAGCTCAATCTTCTGCAACTGGGCGAGAGCGTGGCGCTCAGCCGCGGCCTGAATGCACCGGTGATCATGCTCTTGCTGTTGCTGTGCAGCGTCACGTTGACCGCGGCCACGGTGGCCAATATCGGCGTGATGACCTTCGTCGGCCTGGTCGCGCCGCACCTGGCGCGACTGTTGTGCGGTGACCGGCATGGCGCGTTGTTGCCGCTGTCGGCGTTGTTCGGGGCCGTACTGGTTCTGCTGGGTGACACGCTGGGGCGCGCCTTGTTGCCGCCGTTGCAACTGCCGGCCGGTCTGGTGGTGGCGATTATCGGTGCGCCTTATCTGTTGGTTTTGCTGGCGCGGCAACGCAATCGTTGACGCGTCGTCACTGAAGGACATGACGAAGATAATGCTGAAGTTCAAAGCCCTTTCCCTGGTGGCCTGTGTACTGTTTGGTCTGAGTTCGATGCAGGCCGTCGCCGCCGACACCCGGGTGTTCGAGAACCGTTTCGGCCGCGTCGAAGTGCCGGTCGCACCGCGTTGCGTGGTATCCCTGCATGACCTCAGCCTGACCACCCAACTGCTCGAGCTGGGCATAACCCCTTGCGGGTCCACGGGGCGCAAGAAGCTGCTCTCGGACGCAGTGTTCCGTGGCGCTCAACAGCGCTTCGATGTCTCCGGCATTCGCTATGTCGGTTCGCAGCAGTCGCCCGATCTCGAGGCCATCGCGGCGCTCAAGCCTGACCTGATCGTCGGGCTGTCCTATCACCAGGACCTGAAAGAGCGTCTAAGCAGCATTGCCCCGGTGGTGCTGCTGCCGGCGCGCGAGGCCGGCATCAAGGCTTACGCCAAGGAACTGGCCGAACTGGTAGGCAAGCAGCAGCGCTACCAGAAGTTGCTGAACGAGTACCAATGGATCGTCGGCGAATTCGCCAAGCGGGTGAAGGAGCCTGGGCGTATCACGGTCACCACCCTGGAGGTCTATCCGGACGGTTTCCAACTGATCGGCCGTTCCGGGATGGATGACGTGATCGCCGACTTCGGCCTCGGGCGCGTGTCGGCCTTCAAGGAGGCGCGCCAGAATGTGCCTTACAGCCTGGAGCGCATTGGCGACTTCGACAGTGATTTCATCATCGATACCTATGAGGAAATGCTCGGTTCGGAGGCGAGCACCGAGGCCTTCCGTCGTTCGCCGCAGTGGCAGAACCTGTTCGCGGTGAAGAACCATCAGTTCCTGTATTTCAACCGCAGTCGTTTTGCCGACACCATGCAGGGCATGATCGGCTCGGCCTACCTGCTGCTGTCGCATATCGGCGAACGCGATTACAACCTGCAGGCAAAGTGAGCCAGTCAGCCTGGGTAAGCGGCTACGGTCGCCCAGGTGATGGCTGAATAATGCCTCGAGTGCTGCTGCTTCGCGGCCCGCGGGTAGCAGTAAGTTCCCGCAGCTTGAAGTTTAAATAATATTGATTCCTGTTTGATAATGAGTGGGTTTTACGATAATTTTGTGCGCCTCGTCAGTAGCACCAAGGAATGCAGATGCTTACCGATTCGCTCAGCCGCGCAAACCATTCACTCGATGAGGTTCAGACGGGTGTCGAGACACCGCTGCCCTTAGTGTTGCGCGCTCCTGTGCCAGGCGACTCCTGGCGTGATCACGCGCAGTTGATCAGGCGTGCCGTCGACAGCGACCTGCAGACCACCGGGGGCATCCTCTTTCGCGACTTCGCCTTTCGTGACGCCAGCGACTTCGAGGATTTCGCCCGCAGTTTCGGTCACGAGCTGCTGACCTACGACTACGCCTCCACGCCACGCACCAAGCTCAACAGCCGCGTCTATACCTCGACCGAATACCCCGCCCACCAGGTCATTCCGCTGCACAACGAGCAGTCCTACTCGTTGAACTGGCCGATGAAAATCTGGTTTCACTGCATCCAGGCCGCGCCGGTCGGCGGTGAGACGCCCATCGCCGACAGTCGCCTGGTCTATCAGCGCATTGATCCCGCCATCCGCCAGCGTTTCGCCGACAAGCGCCTGATGTACGTGCGCAACTACGGCAATGGGCTGGATCTCAGCTGGCAGCAGGCGTTCAGCACCGAGGACCGCAGCGAGGTCGAGCGCTTCTGTCGGCTCAGCCACATCGACTTCGAGTGGAAGGATGACGGCGAGCTGCGTACGCGCCAGGTCTGCCAGGCCGTCGCGCGGCACCCGGTCACCGGGGAGTGGGTCTGGTTCAACCAGGCGCATCTGTTCCACATCTCCAACCTCCCGGCTGCGCTACGCGAAACGCTGATCTCCATCGTCGGCGAGGAGGGTGTACCGCGTAACGTCTTCTACGGTGATGGTTCGCCCATCGAGCTGGAGGCGCTGGAGCATGTGCGCGATGTCCTGCGGCGCACCCAGGTCAGCTTCCCCTGGCAGGCGGGCGATGCGCTGATGCTCGACAACATGCTGGTCGCCCACGGTCGCTCCACCTTTCAGGGGGCACGCAAGGTAGTGGTGGCCATGGCCGAGCCCGCCTCGGCCGTCTGACGCTGAATAACCCTCTAAGCCACTGCCCGGGTGGCTGACCTCGAATCCGCACGATGAAGGATGACACATGCTCGATCGCCTGATGCATGACTGCTGGCTGCGCGGTATACGCCTGTCCGTGAGCGAAGGCCGCCTGATGATTTCCGCTGGCTTGCCGGAGGCCCTGAGTACAGAGCTTGAGCGTGAGCTGCAAGCGCGCCGTGCTGAAGTACTGCCCTGGTTGGCGCGCCATCCGGACTACTTCCAGGCGCGCCCGCTCAATGATAACGAGCAGGCCCTGTGGTTCCTGCAGCGTATGGAGCCCGGCAGTTGCGCCTACAACATCGCCCTCGCCGGGCGCATCAGGCCGCAGTACCTCTGGGCGGATCTGCCGCAGCGTCTGGAGCGGGCCTGGCAGAAGGTGCAGCAGCGTTATCCGCACCTGTGCAGTGCCTATGTCGAGCGTGATGGCAAGTTGCTGCAGTGGGACAGCCGACCGCAGCCCACCTCACTGCAATGCGAAACCTGGCAGGACGCCGATGCGGCCAGTGTGCGGCAACGTGTCATCGAGCTGGCCGACAAGCCCTTCGATCTCGCTGCCGGCGAGATCAGCCGGCTGGTGCTGTTGAGCAACCAGTTGGGTGACCGTGTCGAGTACACGGTGCTGCTGGGCATCCATCATATCGCCTCTGACCTGACCACCTTCGACGTGTTGTTCAGCGAGCTGTTCGCCCTGGTCGATGGCGACGTGCTTGCCGAGGTCGACCCGGAGGCCTATCGCAACTGGTGCAGCGCGTTGTACCTGCGCAGCGAGGCGATCGAGGCCGAGGAACTGGCCTGGTGGCAGGCGCAATTGGCCGATGCGCCGACGCTGGAGCTGCCCACTGACTTCGCCCATGGCAGCACCCAGGGCTTTGAGGGCGGAGAGCTGTCGTTCCATTTTGGCGCGGACAACAGCGAGCGGCTGCGTGCGGTCGCCAAAAGCCTGGGCGTGACGCCCTACGTCTATTGGTTCTCACTGTTCCAGCAATTTCTCGGCGTGCTGTCCGGGCAGGATGATTTCGTTCTCGGTACGCCCAGTGGCTGGCGCCTGAAGCGTGAGCAGGCTGAACTGCCGGGCTATCTGGTCAACCCGTTGCCGGTGCGCTGCCGTGTGCGTCGCGACCTGTCCAGCGCTGAGTGGGCCGGGCAGGTGGCTGCCACTGTCCGGCAGGCCTTGCGCCATCGGCACTATCCCTTCGCGCGCCTGGCCAAGCATCTGGATCTGCCGCGGCAGATGGGCCGGGCACCGGTGTTCCAGCACATGTTCACGCTGAACAAGGAGCGTGACGTGCCGTTCGACCGCTACATCGAGCGCATGATTGGCGAGCAGCGTGGTGCGGCCCACGAATTGAACCTGGTGATCATCGATGACCTGCCCGAGTTCATCGGGCGTTGGCGCTACAGCAAGGCGCTGTATCGGCGCGAGAGCGTCGAGCGTTTTCAGGCACAGTTCATTGCCCTGGTCATGGCGGCCATGGAGCAGCCGGACGTGCCGTTTGCCGAATTGGACTGGTTGCCTCTCGAACAGCGTTCGCAATTGTCTGGCGAATGCCTGCCGGTACCGGATGAGAGCGCCTGGAAGGCTTTCGTCAAACACTGCATGGCGAACCCCCAGGCCATCGCCCTGGAGGATCGGCAGGGGCAACTGAGCTATGCCGAACTGGCCAGGGCCGTGGTCGCCCGTGGCGAGCGCCTGCACGGTTCGCTGAGTGCGAGCGGTGATCGGGTTGCCCTTTGTCTGCCGCGCGGCCGCGAACTGGTGATGCACATGCTCGCCGCCTGGCAGTGCGGCGCGACCTATCTGGCCCTCGACCCGCAGTGGCCCGAGTCGCGTCTGCAGGACATCTGCCTGGATGCAACGCCCAAGGTCTACGTGGGTGAGGGCGAACGGCCAAACTGGTTGCCGACGCAGGTGCAGTGGCTGGCCGTGCCGGTCGAGGCGCTGTTCAGCGATGCGCCGCTGCGCACCAGCGTTCCGGCGGACGTGCCGGCCTACGTGGTCTACACCTCCGGCTCGAGCGGGCGTCCCAAGGGCGTGGAGGTGACCCAGGGCAACCTGGTTCACTATGTCAGCGCCTGCCTGGCACGCCTGCGCTTGAGCGCCGACGCCAGCCTGACGAGCCTGGCCAGTTGCGCCACGGATCTGGGGCACACTGCGTTGTTCGGCGCGCTGCTCAGCGGCCGGCGCCTGCGCCTGCTGGACGAAGCGCTGGCCTTCGATGCCGAGGAGTTGGCGGCGCTGCTCGGACAGCAGCCCGTGGACATGCTGAAGATCGTGCCCTCGCACCTCAACGCGCTGCTGGTGGCCAGCGAGCCGGGGCGCCTGTTGCCGCGCCAGTGCCTGGTACTCGGTGGCGAAGCCCTGGGCGCCGATCTGCTGGCGCGGGTGCGCGCTCTGAGCCCGCAGTTGCGCATCGTCAACCACTACGGGCCCAGCGAAACCACGGTGGGCGTGCTGACCCACGACGTCGAAGGCGAGGGTGACGCACCGCTCGGGCGCCCCTTGGGCAACGTGCGAATCAGTGTGCGCGGGCCGGATGGCGTCGTGCTGCCGGCTGGCGTCAGTGGCGAGTTGTA
Source organism: Pseudomonas fuscovaginae SE-1 (assembly GCF_000364705.1). GTDB lineage: Bacteria > Pseudomonadota > Gammaproteobacteria > Pseudomonadales > Pseudomonadaceae > Aquipseudomonas > Aquipseudomonas fuscovaginae_A. The sequence goes on from NZ_AQOH01000161.1 coordinate 19,643, forward strand.
TATCGAGGGCGCGACCGTGGCGCGTGGCTACCTGAGTGCCAGCGAGGCCGATCAGGCGCGCTTCGGTGCATTGGGTTATCGCACGGGGGACCGGGTACGCCTCGATCATCTGGGCCGGGTGCTGTTCCTCGGGCGTCTGGACGAACAGGTGAAGATTCGCGGCTACCGCGTCGAGCCTTCGGAAGTGGCGGCGCAATTGCGTGCGCTGCCACAGGTCGAAGACGTGCGCGTGCTCAACGCACCGACGCCATTGACCGGCAACCGCCTGGTGGCCTTCCTGGTCGCCGCGCCGAGCGCACTGGCGGACATTCAAACCGCGTTGCAGGTACGCCTGCCGGATTACATGCAGCCGGCGCAGTGGCATTGCCTGGAGGCGATGCCCTTGCTGGCCAATGGCAAGGTCGATCGTCAGGTGTTGTTGAATCTGGTTGAGCAAGCGCCGCGCGATCTCGGAGCGCGTACCGAACAGCCGTTGAGTGCACTGGAAAGCGCCTTGCTGGCGATCTGGCGTGAATTGCTGGGCAACCCGAACATCGGCCCGGACGACAACTTCTTCGCCCACGGCGGCGATTCGATTCTCGGCCTGCAGATCATTGCCCGCGCACGCCAGCAACAGATCACCCTCACCCCCAAGCAACTGTTCGCCGAGCCCAGCGTGCGGGCGCTGGCGCGGGTAGCGCAGACGCCACAGCGCGCCAGGGTCGAGCGGCTGCTGGTGATTGCCCGCAAGATTCTGGAAAAGCCCGATCTGCAAGCCGACGACAACTTCTTCGCAGTCGGTGGCGACTCGATCCTCAGCCTGCAGATCATCGCCCTTGCCAAGCAGCAGGGCCTGCAGCTCAAACCCAAGCAGATCTTCGAGTTCCCTTCGGTCAGCGGCTGGGCCGAGCAGGCCGTGGACCTCGCCAGTGTGGCCGAGCAACCCAAGGTCGATAGCGCCGAGCCGAGCGCCGCGTTTGCCCTGACGCCGATCCAGGCCTGGTTCTTCGACCAGCAGCAGACCACGCCACAGTACTGGAACCAGTCCCTGTTGCTGGCCGTTCAGCAGCCGCTGGAACCGGCGCGCCTGGCCCAGGCACTGGCGACCTTGTTGCAGCGTCACAGCAGCCTGCGGCTGATCTTCGAGCAGAGCGGGCAGGGCTGGCAGCAACGCTATCAGCCGCTGTCGGCGGCGTTGGCCGACACGCTGCTGCAGGTGGTCGAACAGCCGCTGGACGACGCGCTGCTGCAACAGTGGCAGCAGGGCTGGCAACTGGATCGCGCCCCGTTGATCCGCTGGGTGTATTTCACCGGCAGCGGGCACCTGCTGTGCACGGCGCATCACCTGCTGGTCGATGCGGTGTCCTGGCAGGTCCTGCTCGAGGAGCTGGAAAGCCTGTACCACGACCCGCGGGCCGCGTTGCCGGCGGTTTCCACCCGCTTCGATCGCTGGAGCGAGGCCTTGCAGCGTCATCGCCAGGTCCCCGAGGTGCTGGCCCAGCGCGACTACTGGCAGGCGCAACTGGCCGAGGAGGGCGAGGTCGCCCGTGATGTCAGCCTGTATGGCGAAAGCCGCACGCTGGAAACGAAACTGTCCCTCGAAAAAACCGCCTGGCTGCTGGGCGACTGCCATGGGGCCTACGGCACCCAGGTGCAGGATCTGCTGGTCGCGGCACTGGCCGGCGTGATCGGCCAATGGCTGGGGCGCGAGCAGGTCACCCTGGAGATGGAAAGTCACGGCCGCAGTGGCTGGGAGCAGGGCCCGGATCTGTCACGCTCGGTGGGCTGGCACACCAGCCGCTACCCGTTGGCCGTGCGCGCCGCCCAACAGCCGGAGGAGGCGATCATCGCCGCCAAGGAGGCCCTGCGCCGCGTACCGGAGCAGGGCATTGGCTACGGTCTGCTGCGCCTCGATCCACGGCACGGGCTTGGTGCCGCTTCGCTGCTGACCTTCAACTACCTGGGGCGGGTCGACCAGTGGCTGGGTGGTTGCCGTCTGTGGCGCCTGGCGCAGCCGCTGTGCCCGGCCATGCGCGCCCCCGACACCCGCCGCACCCATCTGCTCGACGTGACCGCCCTGGTCGACCAGGGTCAGTTGCACATCGAGTGGCGCTACGCCCCGCACCTGCATGACCCGGCCTTGATCGGCGCACTGGCGCAGCAGTTCCAGCAGGGTATCGAAGCCCTGCTCGAACACTGCCTGGCCCCCGAGGCTGGTCGCGCCACCGCTGCCGACTTCGCCGACTCGGGGCTTTCCGACGACGAATTCCTCGGTCTGCTCGAGCAACTGCAATGAGCCCCCCGACGCCCCCACATCCCCAGTCCACGGCAAGGAGACCCTCGGCATGAACGACAAGGTCAAAGCACTTTCCCGCAATATCGAGGCCATCTATCCCCTGGCGCCCATGCAGCAGGGGTTGTTGTTTCACAGCCTGATGCACCCAGGCAAGGGTATGTACCTGCTGCAGTACCGCCATGTGATGGTGCTGCCGCAACTCGATCTGCAGGCGTTCCGCCAGGCCTGGGCACAGGTGGTGGAGCGCCACGAGCTGCTGCGCACCTCCTTTGTCTGGAAGCAGCAGAAGCGGCCGATGCAGGTGGTGCACAAGCAGGTCGAACTGCCGATCAGCTATGAGGACTGGTCGGACATCGACGAGGCCGAGCAGCAGGCGCGTCTGGAACATCTGCTGGCCGAGGAGCGTCGCGCGGGGCTGGATTTCACCCAGGCGCCGCTGATGCGCGTGCGCCTGTTCAAGCTGGCCCCGGACACCTACCAGTTCGTGCGCAGCTATCACCACATCCTCATGGATGCCTGGTGCTTCTCCATCATCATGATGGACTTTCTCGACGGTTACCGCGCCGCGCGTGAGGGGCGGCGTCTGGAGCTGCCCAAGCCACGCCCGTACCGCGACTTCATCCGTTGGCTGGAGCAGCAGAAGCCCGAGGATCATCAGGCCTTCTGGCAACAGCGCCTGGCCGGCTTCGACACGCCCACCGCGTTCGGTTTCGGCCACCCTGGCCGCGTGAGCGATGCGCCGGAGCCGGTGGAGGATTGCGTCGAACACCTCAGCGTCGAGCAGACGCAGGGCCTGCAGCGGGCCGCCGGCGGCCTGGGTATCACCCTCAACACCTTGGTACAGGGTGCCTGGGCCTTGCTGTTGGCGCGCTACAGCGGCAATCGTGACCTGCTGTTCGGCGTCACCGTGGCTGGGCGCCCGGTGCACATGCAAGGCATGGAGAGCATCGTCGGGCTGTTCATCAACAGCCTGCCGCTGCGCTGGAGCTGGCAACCGCAGCAGTCCCTCGGTGCCTGGCTCAAGGCCTTGCAGGCCGAGAACCTGAACCTGCGCGAACATGAAAGCGTGTCGCTGGCGCAGATCCAGAGCTGGAGCGAGGTCCAGCGCCAGGATCTGTTCCAGAGCCTGTTCGTGTTCGAGAACGCGCCGATCTCCGCCAGCCTGCGCCAGGGCCAGTTGGACTACCTGATCAGCGACATGGCCAACCGCACCCACACCAACTATCCGGTTACCGTGGTGATCGTGCCCGGCGAGCGCCTGCACCTGCAGTTGACCTACCAGACCGACTGGTTTCTGCGCGAGGAAGTCGAGCAGATGCTGCGCCACTTCCGCACGCTGCTGCTGAACATGGGCGACAGCCTGGCCAGCGAGGCGGATATCCCGCTGCAACGCATCGCCATGCTCGATGCGACGGAGATCGCCCAACAGCATGCCTGGGCCAGCGGCGACCTGGCGGCGGACGCGGCGCAACTGCGGCCGCTGTACGTCGAGCGCCTGCAACAGCAGGTGCGTCGCACCCCCGAGCGTATCGCCGTGGTGCATGGCGAGCGCAGCCTGAGCTTCGATCAGTTGAACCGGGCGGCCAACCGACTGGCCCGTCATCTGCGCGCCAATGGCGTGCAGGACGGCGACCTGCTGGCGTTGCTCGATGAGCGTGGCCTCGACCTGGTGGTGATGATTCTCGCCACCCTCAAGGCTGGCGCCGGCTGGCTGCCCCTGGACCCGCGCAATCCGCCGCAACGCCTGGCCCAAGTGCTCACCCAGAGCCGTTCGCCGCTGCTGCTGCACGGCGGGGAGCAGGGTGAGCTGGCACAGCAGGCGCTGCGGCAGATGGCGCCCCCGCCGGCGGCGATCCGCTACGAGCCGGCGGCCCTGAGCGGCTACAGCGATGCCGACCTGGACATCCCCGTGCATGACCTGTCGCTGGCCTACTGCATCTTCACCTCCGGCTCCACCGGCACGCCCAAGGGGGCGATGGTGGCCCACGCCGGCATGCTCAACAACATGCTTGGCAAGGTGCCGGGCCTGGGCCTGAATGAACATGACGTAATCGCCCAGAGCGCGCCGCAGTGCTTCGACATCTCCGTCTGGCAGACCCTCGCCGGCCTGGTGCTGGGGGCGCGCACGGTGATTCTCGGCGACTGCGTGATGCAGAATCCCGAGGCCCTGGCCGAGGCCATTGCTCGCCATGGCGTGAGCATTCTCGAAGCGGTGCCGTCGCTGATGCAGAGCCTGCTCGAGGCGGGCCTGGAGCGCACCGCGCTGCGCTGGGTATTGGCCACTGGCGAGGCGCTGCCGCCGGCGCTGGCGCGGCGTTGGTTCGATCGCTATCCCGGCATCCCGCTGATGAACGCCTACGGGCCGGCCGAATGCTCCGACGACGTGGCCTTCCATCCGCTCACCGAGCGCCTGGCGCAGTCGCGCAGCAGTGTGCCGATCGGTCGCGCCACCCTGAACAACCGTCTGTACCTGCTCGATAACGAATTGCAACCGGTGCCGCGCGGTGCGGTGGGTGAAATTTTCGTCGCCGGCGTGGGGGTTGGCCGTGGCTACATGGCCGACCCGGCACGCACTGCGGCGGTGTTTTTGCCCGACCCCATCGCCAACGACGGCAGCCGCCTGTATCGCACCGGCGACCTGGCGCGTTTCCTGGCCAATGGCGAGCTGGAGTACGTCGGCCGTACCGACCACCAGGTGAAGATTCGCGGCCACCGTATCGAGCTGGACGAGATCGAAGCCTGCCTGACCCGTTACCCCGGCGTGCGTGAAGCGGTGCTGCTGGCCCGTGACGACCAACAGCGCGCCAAGGTGCTGGTCGCCTACCTGGTGGCCGAGCCGCAGCCCTCCATCGAGGCGCTGCGCGAGTTCGTTGCCGCCCACCTGCCGCCCTACATGCTGCCCAGCGCTTTCATGCTGCTCGAGCGCATGCCGCTCAACGCCAACGGCAAGGTCGACCGCAAGGCCCTGCCGGCGCCCGACTTCGCCGCGCAGAGCGAGGCGCGCTACGTCGCGCCACGCAGCGAGCTGGAAGCACAGTTGGCCGAAGCCTGGCAGGGTGTGCTGGGGCTCGCGCGGGTCGGCATTCAGGATCACTTCTTCGAGCTCGGCGGGCATTCGCTGCTGGCCACGCAACTGATCGGCCAGATCGGCAAGCTCAGCGGCAAGGAACTGCCCCTGCGCGTGGTCTTCGAGCGCCCGACCATCGCCGCCATGGCCGAGTGGCTGGAACAACAGCAGGCCGGCGAGAACACCACGCCGATGCGCCTGCCGCGCCCGCAGACCTTGCCGCTGTCGTTCGCCCAGCAGCGCCTGTGGTTCCTCCAGCAACTGCAGCCGCAAAGCCCGGCCTACAACCTGGCCGGCGCGGTGCGCCTGAGCGGCGACCTGCATGTCGCTGACCTGCAGGCAGCGTTGCAGGCCCTGGTCGATCAGCACGAAGTCCTGCGTACCCGCTTCGTCAGCGATGGCGGTGAGCCGTCGCAGGTCATCCTCGCCAAGGCCGAGCTGGCCTTGCCGCTGATCGAGGTGGCCAGCGAGGCGCAGTTGCACGACCTGCTGCGCCAGGACGCGATGACGCCGTTCGCCCTGGACAGCGCGCCGCTGCTGCGTGCCTGCCTGTATCGCCTCGGGCCGCAGGCGCACGTGCTGGCGCTCAATTGCCACCATATCGCCGCCGATGGCTGGTCGCTGCAACTGATCATCGACGGTCTTTGCAGCCATTACCGCGCGTTGCGCCAGGGACGTAAACCGGCGTTGGCCGAAGCGCCGATGCAGTACGCCGACTATGCCCTGTGGCAACGCCAGTGGATGGACAGCGCCGCCTGCCAGGACGAACTGGCCTACTGGCGCGAGCAGTTGTCCGGCGAATTGCCGGTGCTCGAACTGGCCGCGGACTTCCCCCGGCCGGCCCACGCCAGCCAGGCCGGCGGGCGCGTCGAGCAACGCCTGCCGGATGCGCTGGCGGCGCGCCTGCGGGCATTCAGCGCGAGCCACGGCTGGAGCAACTTCATCCCCATGCTCTGCGCCTTCCAGCTGCTGCTGCGCAGCCGCAGCGGCGAGCACGACATCCTCGTCGGGGTGCCGGCCGCCAACCGCCATCACGCGGCGTTGCAACCGCTGGTGGGCTGCTTCGTCAATACGCTGGTCTACCGCCAGAAGCTCTCCGGCACGGCCAGCCTGCTGCAACTGATGCGCGAGTTGCAGGCGCTGTCCGTGGCGGTGCAGTCGCATCAGGATCTGCCGTTCGACTACCTGATCGAACAGCTCGGGGTGGCCCGCCAGGTCAGCTACAACCCGTTGTTCCAGGCCATGTTCAACTACTTCCCGGGCCATGCCCTGGAGCGTTTCGAATTGACCGAGCTGATCGCCGAGCCGCTCGACAATCGCCCGGACAGCGCGCTGTGCGACCTGCATCTGGACGTGCGCGACAGCGAACACGGCATCGCCCTGAGCCTGCAGTACAGCAGCGAGCTGTTCCGCGAGCAGACCGCGCAGACGATGCTCGAGCAGTACCTGGCGCTGCTCGATGCCGTGCTCGAGCAACCGCGGCAGGTACTGGGCGAACTCGCCTGGCAGCCCGAGCAGCGTGCGTTGGCGCGCTTGCACGGTGAGCCCGTGGAGGGCCGCGAAGACCTCCTGCGGGCCTTTGCACGGCAAGTCGCCGGGCAGCCCGAAGCCATCGCCGTGCAGGCCGGCGAACGATGCCTGAGCTATGCCGAACTGAACCAGGCGGCCGAACGCCTGGCCGCTGCCCTGCAGGCCCGTGGCGTCGGCGCCGAGGATCGTGTGGCCCTGCGCCTGCCGCGTGATGCGCGGCTGCCCATGGCCATGCTGGCCATTCTCAAGGCGGGCGCCGCCTACGTGCCGCTGGCCGAGGACACCCCGGCCGAGCGCGGCCGTTACATCCTTGCCCATGCGCAGCCGCGGTTGTGCCTGACCCATGCCGAGGCCCTGGCGGAACTGGCCGAGTGGGGCAGTGCCGTCGAACTGCTGGATATCGATGCGCTGACCACCACCGAACCCTATTTCGCGCCGAGCGTGCATCCGGCCCAGCTCGCCTATGTGCTCTATACCTCGGGTTCCACCGGCCAGCCCAAGGGCGTGGCCATCGACCGTGGCAACCTGATGAACCTCATGCTCGGCGTGCAGCAGGTGCTGCCGTTGACGGCGCGGGACCGGGTGCTGGCGCTGACCACCGCGACCTTCGATATCGCCATCGTCGAGCTGCTGCTGCCGCTGAGTCGCGGGGCCAGCATCCTGCTCGCCGACCGTGAGCAGGCACGCGACCCGCAAGCCCTCGACCGCCTGATCGAGGCCGGCCAACCGACGGTGATGCAGGCCACCCCTGCCACCTGGCGCATGCTGGTGGCGCACACCGGACGCGGTTGGCGGGGCGTGCGCGCCATTTCCGGTGGCGAGGCCCTGCCGAGCGCGCTGGCCGAGGCCATGGAGCAGCGTGGTGCCCAGGTGATCAACGGTTACGGGCCGACCGAGGCCACCGTCTACAGCACCTTCGAGCCGCGTCGGGGCGAGAGCGGCGGGGTGGAGGTGCCGATCGGCCGGCCGCTGGTCAATACCGCCGCCTATGTGCTGGACGCCGACCTGCAACCCGTGGCGCCGGGCGTTTCCGGCGAGCTGTACCTGGCCGGCGCCAACCTGGGGCGTGGCTATTTCGCCGCGCCTGCCCTGAGCGCGGCGAGCTTCCTGCCCGATCCTTTTGTGCCGGGGGCGCGTATGTACCGCACCGGCGACCGCGTGCGGCGCAACGCCAATGGCAGCCTGGACTACCAGGGGCGTCTGGATTTCCAGGTCAAGCTGCGTGGTTTCCGTATCGAGCTGGGCGAGATCGAGGCCCTGCTGGCGCGGTTCACCGGGGTGCGGGAGGCGGCCGTGGTGCTGCTCGGCAGCGGCGACAGCGCGCGCCTGGTGGCTTACTACTCGGTCACGCAAGCGGCGGGTGCTGACCTGAGCGACGCCGCGCTGCGCGTACAGCTTGCGCAGCACCTGCCGGATTACATGCTGCCGAGCCAGTTCGTGCGCCTCGACAGCTTGCCGCTGAGCCCTAGTGGCAAGGTCGAGCGCAAGGCGCTGCCGGTTCCAACTCAACAGGACGGTCAGCGCGACGGCGAGCTGGGCAGACCCTGGGAGGCGCAACTGGCCGAACTGTGGTGCGAGCTGCTCGGTTGCAACGCGGTTGGCGCAGGCGACAATTTCTTCGCCCTCGGCGGCCATTCGCTGCTGGCGGCACGGCTGGTGGCGCGCATCGCCGAGCGCTATGAGCGGCAGCTGCCGCTGCGCAGCG
>NZ_AQOH01000162.1 GCF_000364705.1 Pseudomonas fuscovaginae SE-1
CCTGGCTGAACTGGCGGCCAGTCTGGCCACTGCCGAGGGCGCGGACCAGAGCATCCTGCGACCATTCGGCGAGGCGCCGGCGCCGCTGCACTTCACCCAGCAGCGACTGTGGTTCCTCGACCGCTTGCAGGGCAACACCCGGGCCTACCACCTGTCGCTGGCCATGCACCTGCACGGTACCCTGAAAGCCGATGTACTGGAACGCGCCCTGGCACAACTGGTGGAGCGCCAGCACAGCCTGCGTAGCGTGTTCAGCGAGACGCAAGCCGGCGCACAGCAGCAGGTCGTGCAGTGGCACGGCCCGCTGCTCAGCGTCGAACCCTTGCAGCAGGATGTGCATTCGCCGGCCTTCGCCCGCACCTTGAGCGAGCAAGCGCAGCGTGCCTTCGACCTGGGCGCGACGCCGCTGTGGCGGGTGCGGCTGTATCAGGGCGAAGGGCAGAGCGTGCTGCAGGCCACCTTGCACCACATCATTGCCGACGCCCGCTCGCTGGAGATCTTCTTCGATGAGCTGCAACATCTTTACCAGGCCGAGCTGAGCGCAACCCAGGCGGCGCTGGCGCCTTTGCCGCTGCAGTTCAGCGATGTCGCCGCCAGTTGGCAGACCCCTGCCGGGCAGGCACGCATCGAAGCGCAGCTGGACTACTGGCGCCAGGCCCTGGCTGGCGAACCGCCGGTGCTGGATCTGCCCACCGATCTGCCACGTCCTGCCGAGCAGGGCTACCACGGGCGGCGCCTGCGTTTCGAGCTGCCCGTCGAGTTGGTCGAACGCCTGCGTAGCACCGCGCAGCGCCATGGCCTGACCGCCTTCGCGCCCCTGCTGGCAGCCTGGAAAGTGCTGCTGGCCAGGCATTCCGGGCAGCGCGAGCTGTGGATCGGCCTGCCGGTGGCGCAGCGTCAGCAGGCGCACACCGACAACCTCATCGGCTATTTCGCCAGCACCCAGGTGCTGCGTAGCCAGATCGACCCCTTGCAATCGGTGGCATCGTTCTGGCAGGCGTTGCAAGCCACCCACCTGGCCGCGCAGCAGCACGGTGACGTGCCCTTCGAGCGGTTGGTGGAGGCTTTGCAGGTACGCCGCGACCTCAGCCATACGCCGCTGTTCCAGGCGCTGTTCAACCTGATCCAGCGCGATGACGTGGCGGCGGTCGGCCAGGGTTTTGCCGGCCTGCCGGCGCAGCGCCTGGATGTCGAGAGCGACAGCGCCCTGGTGGACATCGGCCTGCATATCGAGCAGCACGGCAGCGCCTGGCACTGCGTACTGGAGTACAACACCGAGCTGTTCGTCGCCAGCACCCTGCAACGCTACGCCGACGAGTATCGCCACCTGCTCGACGGCATGCTGGCGCGGCCCGAGGCGCGACTGTGGGATATCGACCTGGCGAATGCCGATCATGCCCTGACACGTCGCCCGTGGAACCTGCCGGCGCAGGCGCTGAGCGAGACGCAGGATCTGCTCGCGCGCTTCGAGCACCAGGCCCTGCGCACCCCGGATGCGCTGGCCGTGGATTGCCAGGAGCAGCGCTACAGCTATGCCCAGCTCAATGCCCTGAGCAACCGCCTGGCACACTGGCTGCGCGCCCAGGGTGTCGGCTGCGACGATCTGGTCGCGCTGTGCCTGACCCGTGGCCCCTGGCTGCTGCCCAGCATCCTGGCGGTCCACAAGGCGGGCGCGGCTTACTTGCCGCTGGACCCGCAGCAACCGGGCGAGCGGCTGCGCTTCATCATCGAGCATGCGCGGCCGCGGCTGGTGCTCAGCGAGCAGGCCTGCGCCGACGTGCTCGGCAGCGTCGACAGTCTGGCCGTCGACCACCTGCCGCTGGACGAACAGCCGGCGCACGACCTGGCATTACCGGTGGCGCCGCTGCAGCGGGCCTACGTGATCTACACCTCGGGCTCCACCGGCACGCCGAAGGGCGTACAGGTGACCCGTGGCAACCTCAGCAACCTGCTGGCCGGCCTCGACCGTCAGTTGCCGCTGACGGCCGAGGACGTCTGGCTGGCCAGCACCACCTACGCCTTCGATATGTGCAAGCCGGAGCTGTTCCTGCCGCTGCTCAACGGCGCGTCCATCCTCCTGGCGCGTCGCGAGCAGGTGGTCGATGGCCACCGCCTGTTCGATCTGCTGCGCCGTGCCACGGTGTTCCAGGCCACCCCGGCCGGCTGGCAGATCCTGCTGGAAACCGGGCGTGACGACTGGCCGGCCCTGCGCGGCCTGATCGGCGGCGAAGCGGTGCCGGCCGAACTGGTGAGTGTGCTGCAGGCCAAGGGGGTGAGGCTGATCAACGCTTACGGCCCGACCGAAACCACCGTCTGGTCGACCACCCAGGCGCTGCGCGAAGTGCCGGCCGGCGTCGCCGATATCGGCATGCCGCTGCTCAACACCCGTTGCTACGTGCTCGACGAATGCCTGCGACCAGTGCCGCTGGGCAGCACCGGCGAACTGTATATCGCCGGCAGCGGGGTGACCCGTGGTTACCAGCGGGCGCCAGCGATCACCGCAGCGGCGTACCTGCCCGATCCGTTCGCCAGCGAGTCTGGCAGCCGCATGTACCGCACTGGCGACCTGGTGCGCCGACGCAGCAATGGGCGCCTGGCCTACGTCGGCCGCGCCGATTTCCAGGTCAAGGTGCGTGGTTTCCGCATCGAGCCGGGAGAAGTCGAATCGCTGCTGCGCCGTTACCCCGGCGTGGAAGAGGCGGTGGTCATGCTCGATACCCGCAGCCACAGCCTGTTCGCCTGGCTGCAGGCCGCGAGCCCGGTCGACGAGGTGGCGCTGCGCCGTCATCTGGAAAGCCTGCTGCCGGCTTACATGGTGCCGGCCGGCTTCATTCAGGTGCAGCGTTTCGCCCTCAATGCCAACGGCAAGATCGACCGCAAGGCCCTCCCGGCCCCGCAAGCGCAGGCCGAGCAAGGCGTGGCGCCGCGTACGGCGCTTGAGCGCGAACTGGCCGACCTGTGGCGGGAGTTGCTCGATCTGCCGCAGGTTGGCGTGCTCACCAGCTTCTTCGAGCTCGGTGGTCATTCGCTGCTGGCGATGCGCCTGATGACCCAGGTGGAGAGCCGCTTCGGCGTCAAGGTCGAGCTGCGTAGCCTGTTCCATAACCCGACCATTGCCGGCCTGGCCGAACAGATCGAAAACCCGCAGCGGCCTTCGACCGACCAGGCACTGGATGAGATGCAGCGTTTGCTGTCAGAGATGGAAGACTGAAGATGAATGCGACCAACCCACAGGCCTTTGTCGAGATCGCCCAACGCCTGGCCTCACTGCCGGCGGACAAGAAGCAACTGTTCCGCCAGCGCCTGGCCGAGAAGGGCATCGATAGCTGGCGCCTGCCCATCGTCCCGGCCGTTGGCGGGGAGGGGACAGCGGTGCCGCTGGCCCATGCGCAACTGCGTTTTCTCTCGGCCGATGCCCTGAGCAGCCGTGCGCTGTACAACCTCTGCTCGGTGCTGCGCTTCGATGGCCGTCTGGATCTGACGTGCCTGCAGCAGGCCATGCAGCAACTGGTGCAGCGGCACACGATCCTGCGCACTCGCTACGTGGCCGATGCCGGAGGCCGCTTGCAGGCACACTGCGAGCCCTGGACGGCGGGCCTGCCGGCGGTCGAGCCGCTACCCCGCGAGGCGCTTGCCGACCCGCAGCAATGGTGCGCCGACGAGTACGCCCGGCAACTGGCCGAGCCCTTCGACCTGAGCCTCGAGGTGCCCTGGCGCTGGCGCGCTTTCAGCGATGCCGAGCAGGGCAGCACCTGGCTGTTCTTCACCATCCACCACGTCGCCTACGACGCCTGGTCGGCCCAGCAACTGACCCGCGAGCTGGCCGAGGGCTACCGTGCCCTGAGCCTGGGCGTGCCAGCCCAGTTGCCGCCGCTCGGCATCCAGTACGCCGACTATGCCGCCTGGGAGCACGAGTGGCTGGCCAGCGACGCCTGCCGCCAACA
>NZ_AQOH01000163.1 GCF_000364705.1 Pseudomonas fuscovaginae SE-1
TTACTGGCGCAGCCAGTTGGCCGATGCGCCCGGGCCGCTGGCCTTGCCCTGCGATCATCCGCGTCCGCCCGCCAACCAGCGCCGCCATAGCGGAGCGGTACGGGTGCGCGAACTGCCGGCCGACTTGTCGGCGCAGGTGGATGGGGCCATCCGCCAGCAGGGCGTGACCCTGTACATCTTTGGCCTGACCGCCTTCGCCTGCCTGTTGGCGCGCTACAGCGGCGAGCGCGACCTGTGCCTGGGTACTTCGGTGGCGCAACGCGATCGCCCCGAGCTGGCGCCGCTGATCGGGCCGTTGCTCAACACCCTGGTGATTCGCCAGCGCCTGGAGGACGACCCGGACTTTCGCAGCGCCCTGCTGCGCACCCGCGACAGCGTGGCGGCGGCGTTCGATCAGCAGACCCTGCCGTATGAAAAGATCCTCGAAGCCCTTGACCGGCCGCGTTCCAGTCCGTTGTTCCAGGCCATGTTCGTGCAGGTCGAATTGCCGGAAAGCCGCACCTTGAGCCTGCCGGGGGTAAGCGTCGAGGTGCTCGACCCGCCGCAGCGCCATGCCCGTTTCGATCTCACCTTGCGTCTGCTGCGTTGCGCCGACCAGCGTCTGCGCTGCGAACTGGAATACAGCGACGAGCTGTTCGAGGCAGCCACCATCGAGCAACTGCTCGACGATCTGCAGGCCATCCTGCAGACGGCAGCCGTCAATCCCGGGCAGCGCTTGTCGGCGCTGCGCCTGGCTTCGCCGGGCAGCGAACTGCATGGCCCGGCGCTGGGCGCCAGCCCTGAGCCGCTGGATCGACAGGTGCAGCAGTGGGCCGCGCGCACGCCGCAAGCGCCCGCCCTGTGCGATGTCCGGCAGTCGCTGGCCTACGGCGAGCTGGCCAATGCCGTGCGGGCACTGGCGCTGCGCCTGGCCGAGCAGGGCGTCGGCCCCGGCCAGGTAGTCGCCCTGTGCATGCCGCGCAGCGCCGAGCAGGTGCTGGCGATGTTCGCCTGCTGGCAACGGGGTGCGACCTGCCTGTTCCTCGACCCGGCGCAGCCCGAGCAGCGCTTGCAGCAACTGCTTGAAAGCAGCGCGGCGAGCCTGCTGCTGACCCTGGCCGAGGCGCCAGCGCTGAACAGCGCGGTCGCGCGTCTGCAACTGGGCGCCGCCGATCTCGCCGCCCCCGCACCGTGCCAGCCTGTGCCCAGCCTTAGCCAACCCGAGCAGGCCGCGTACCTGATCTACACCTCGGGCTCCACCGGCCAGCCCAAGGGCGTGCTGGTCAGCCATGCCAACCTCGCGCATTACGCCGCTGCCGTCAGCCAGCGCCTGCAGGCCAGCGCGGGCAGCCGTTGGGCGACCCTGGCCACGGTCGCCGCCGACCTCGGCCTGACCTGCGTCTTCGCCGCCTTGCACTCAGGTGATCCGCTGATCCTGCCGGAGGCCGCGCTGGCCTTCGATCCACCCGGCTGGGCCGATTTCCTGGCCCGACATCCCGTGGACTGCCTGAAGATCGCCCCCTCGCATTTGCGTGGCCTGCTGGCGCTGGACGATGCCCGGCGGGTACTGCCGCGGCAGTTGCTGATCCTGGGGGGGGAAGGTTTCGATGCGGCGCTGTTCGCCCGCATCCGTGAACTGGCGCCGCAATTGCGCGTGTTCAACCACTACGGCCCGTCGGAAACCACCGTCGGGGTGGTCTGTGGCGAGGTGACGGAGGCCGGACCGGGCGCCTACCTGCCGCTGGGTCAGCCATTGGCCGGTGCCGAACTGCGTATCGTCGATGCGGCGGGCCAGCCCGTGCCGCGTGGCGTGGCGGGCGAGTTGCTGATCGGTGGCCCACAGGTCGCGCTGGGCTACCTTGGCCAGCCGCAAGCCACTGCCGCCGCCTTCATCGATGACGCAGGGCGGCGTTTCTACCGCAGCGGTGATCGGGTACGCCTGGATCACCATGGGCGTCTGGCGTTCCTCGGGCGCCAGGACGATCAGGTGAAGATTCGCGGTTTCCGCGTCGAACCCGGTGAGGTCAGTGCCTGGCTGGGCCGGCAACCGCTGGTACGCGAAGCCGCCGTGCTGGCGCGCGAGATTCAGGGGCGCATGCAACTGGTGGCCTATCTCGCGCCGCGCCTGACCCCGGACGAACTGAGCGCCATCCAGGCGCAGGCCCGGGCGCAACTGCCCGAACCGCTGCAGCCGGCGTACTGGTCGAGCCTGGACGCCTTGCCGCTGAACGCCAATGGCAAGCTGGATCGCCGCGCCTTGCCCGAGCCTGAAACCCACGTGGCGGTGGACGAGGGTGGGCAGGCGCCACAGGGCGTCAGCGAGCAATTGCTGGCCCGGCTGTGGTGCCAGGTGCTCGGCTGCGCCGCGGTCACTCGTAAGGACGACTTCTTCGCCCTCGGCGGCGATTCGATTCTCAGCTTGCAACTGATCGGTCTGGCCGCACGCGAAGGGCTCCGGCTGCAGCCGCGCGACGTGCTGGAACAGCCGACCCTGGCGGCCATGGCCGCCAATGCCGACTGCCGCGCACAGCCGCGTCTGGCCAGTATTCTGGCGGCGTTCCGCGAACTGTTGGGCCAGCCGCAACTGGGGCTGGACGATGACTTCTTCGCCGCGGGTGGCGATTCGATTCTCAGCCTGCAACTGATCGCCCGGCTGCGCCAGGCCGACCTGCGTCTGATGCCGCGCCAGTTGCTGGAAAACCCCACGCCGCGGCAGCTGTCGGCCGCGTTGGAACCGGTGCCTGCCACCCGTAGCGAGCCGGAAAAGGCGTCACCAGCGTTGACCAGCGCCGTGGCGCGGCTGTCTCATGCCCAGGAGCGGCTGTGGTTCATGCAGCAGCTCGAACCCGATGCCACCGCCTACAACGTGACGCAACTTCTGCTCTTGCAGGGTGAACTGCACGTGCCACGCCTGCGCAGCGCCTGCCTGAGCCTGATCGAACGTCACGAAGCCCTGCGTTGCCGTTTCTTCGAAGACAACGGGCAAGTGCGTCAGCGCCTGGTGGAGGCGCCCGAGGCCAGCTTCGCCCTGCACGATCTGCGCGCATCGCCGGCGGATGAACGGGAGGCAGCGGTTGCCCTGGCCGCGCAGCGGGTCTTCGACCTGGCCCAGGGACCATTGGTGGCCATCGACCTGTTCCAGTTCGCTGAAGACGACTATCGCCTGCTGTTCAACGCCCACCATATCGCCGTGGACGGCTGGTCCATGGGGCTGCTGGTGCAGGACCTGGCCGCGCTCTACGAGGGCCGTCAGCTCGCGCCCGGAACCGGCCTTTTGCAAGTGATCGAAGCACAGCGCCAGGCGCTGGAAGGGGATGCCGGCCAGGTACTGCTCGATTATTGGCAACAGCGTCTGCAGGGCTTGAGTGACGAGCCGCTGGTCCTCAGCGAAAGCCCGCGCCCGGCACTGCAGGCGTATGCCGGCGCGCGTGAGCAGTTCCCGTTACCCGGCGAGCTGACCTCGGCAATCGCGGCCCGTGCCAGGCAGCTTGGGGTGACCCCCTTCGTGCTGTATTTCGCCGCGCAGCAACTGCTGCTCTGGAAACACGCCGGGCGCCGCGACTTCGCCATCGGCTTGCCGGTGTCCGGGCGTGAGGCGGCGGACAGCCAGACGCTGGTCGGTCTGTTCGTCAACACCCTGGCCTACCGCGTGCAGCTTGACGAGCTGGAAAGCCTGGAGCATTTCCTGCAGCGCCTCGGCCAGCGCCTGGCCGATGACCGGGCCCATGAGCAATTGCCGTTCGAGCGCCTGCTCGACGTGCTCGAGGTCGAGCGCAGCCTGGACCGCACGCCCTTGTTCCAGGCGATGTTCAACTACCAGGTCGATCACCTCGGCGAGCGCAATCTGCAACTGCCGGGCATCACGGCAGCGCCCCTGGCATTGCCCCAGGGGGCGATCAGCGCCAAGTTCGACCTGACCTTCAACCTGTTCAGCCAGGGGCGCGGCGATCAGGCCAGCAGCCAACTGATAGTCGAGTACGCCACCGCGCTGTTCGAGCCGGCCCGCATCCAGTGCCTGGTGGACGACTACCTGGGCGTGCTGGACAGCCTGGCGCATCTCGATCTGCGGCAGCCACTGCTGGCCCTGCCACTGCCCTCGGTGCAACGCCTGCACAGCGCGGGCGACACTGCCGAGCTGGACGTCGAGGCGGATTTCGTGACCCGTTTCGAGGTGCAGGCCGCCTTGCATCCCGAGCGCACCGCGGTGTTCTGCCGCGACCGACAACTGAGCTACGGGCAATTGCAGGCACAGGCCAACCAGCTTGCGCACTGGTTGTTGGCGCAAGGTGTGACGGCGGAGTCCACGGTCGCCTTCTGCCTGCCGCGCGACGAGCGCCTGCTGGTCTGCCTGCTCGGCATCCAGAAGGCCGGGGCGCAGTACCTGCCGCTCGATCCGGGCCATCCGCCTGCGCGGCAGGCGGCCATCGTGCAGCGGGCACGGCCGCATCTGCTGCTGTGCGACCGTCAGGACGAGCATTTCCCGCCCACGTTGCGCTGCCAGCGCTGGCAGGACCTGGCGTTGCAAGCGCAGCCGGTCGATGCACCGGCGCTGCCGCGACACCTGCAGCAACTGGCCTACACCCTCTACACCTCCGGCTCCACCGGGCAGCCCAAGGGCGTGCAGATCAGCCGGGGCAACTTTGCCAACTTCCTGCTGGCGATGGAGCGCGCCTTGCCGCTGGACGGCGTGCAGCGCTACCTGGCGCTGACCACCGTGACCTTCGATATCAGCGGCCTGGAGCTGTGCCTGCCGTTGGTGCGCGGTAGCAGCGTGGTGCTCGCCGATGACGAGCAACGCCAGGACCCGCTGCTGCTGGCGCAGCTGATCCGTGAGCGGGCGGTGGAACTGATCCAGGCCACCCCGGCGACCTGGGCCATGCTGCTGCAAGGCGATCGCCAGGTGCTGGCCGGACGGGTCGCCCTGGCCGGCGGCGAGGCCCTGGCGGCGGAAATGGCCAACGAGTTGAAGCCGCTCGTCGGCTGCCTGATCAACGTCTACGGACCGACCGAAACCAGCGTCTGGTCGACCCAGACGTCGGTGCAGGCGCCGCATCAGCCGGTGGTGCCGATTGGCCGGCCGCTGCTCAACACGCGCTGCCATGTGCTTGATGAGTTCCTTTGTGAGGTGCCGCCAGGCCGTGCCGGCGAGCTCTATATCGCAGGCCTTGGGCTGGCCCGTGGTTATGCCGGGCAGCCGGCGCTGAGCGCCGAGCGTTTCATCGCCGACCCGTTCGGCGGCGCTGGTGGGCGCCTGTACCGCACCGGCGATCTGGCGCGCTGGCAGGCCGATGGCCAGTTGTATTACCTGGGCCGCAGCGACGATCAGATCAAGCTGCGCGGTTTCCGTATCGAGCTGGGCGAGATCGAGGCGGCGCTGCTCGGTCACCCGGGGGTCGCCCAGGCGGTGGTGGCGGTGCAGGGTGAGCACCTGGCCGCGTTCTGGGTGGCCAGCCCGGCTGGCGAGCCGAGCGCAGACGAGTTGCGTGAACATCTGCAGGCACGTTTGCCGGTGTATATGCTGCCCACCCATCTGCACGCGCTGCCGGCATTGCCGCTCAACAGCAACGGCAAGGTGGATCGCCAGCAATTGCCGCAACTGCGCAACCAGCAGCAGGCGGCAACAGCCAGCGTGCAGCGGCCGATGAGTGCCAGCGAGGCCCTGCTGAGCGAGATCTGGGGCCAGGTGCTGCAGCTCGAGCAGGTGCCGCTCGATGGGCATTTCTTCCAGCTCGGCGGGCACTCGCTGATGGCCGCGCAGGTGCGTTCGCGGCTGCGCGAGCAGGGCTTCGAGGTGCCGCTGCGCTGGCTGTTCGAGACGCCTTCGCTGACGGCACTCGCGGCGCGCCTGGAAACCCAGGCCACCGCCATCGACCCGGCCACCTTGAGCATCGCGCGGGTCGATCAGCACATCGACCAGCCGCTGTCGCCCGCACAGCAACGGGTCTGGCTGATGCAGCAACTGCAGCCGAACGACAGCAGCTTCAACATGAGCAGCAGCGTGCGCCTGCGTGGCGCCCTCGATACCCAGGCATTGCAGCAGGCCTTGCAGCGCGTGGTACGGCGCCATGCGATCCTGCGCACCACCTACCATCAGCAGCAGGGCGAGGCGCGCCAGCGCATCCACGTGGATTCTGCATTGACGCTGCAACTGGCGACCTTGAGCCAGGCGCAGTGGGCCCAGGCTGCCCATGAGCTGGCCGCGCGCCCGTTCGACCTGAGCGTCGAGGCGCCGCTACGCGCGGTGCTGTATCGCCTGGGCGAGCAGGAGCATGTGCTGCAATTGGTGCTGCACCATATCGCCTCCGACGGCTGGTCCGGCTCGGTGCTGATCGGTGAACTGGTCGAAGGCTACGAGGCCTACAGCCAGGGCCAGGCGCCCGTTGAGCGCGAGCTGGCGATCCAGTACGTCGACTATGCCGCCTGGCAGGTGTCAGCGGCGCTGCGCGCCCGTCAGCGCCAGGGCCAGCAGTTCTGGCAACGTACCCTGGCCGGCGTACCGAGCCAGGTGCCGTTGCCGTTCGACTTCCCGCGCACCGAGCGCGATAGCGGGGGGGGGGCGGCCCTGGACTTCCAGTTGTCAGCGGCGACGCTGGCACGCCTCGAGGTCTTGCAGCGTGACAGCGGCGTGTCGCTGTTCATGTTGCTGCTGACCGTCTATGCCGCCGTGCTGCAGCGCGAAACCCAGGGCCGCGACCTGGTCATCGGCACCGACGTGGCCAACCGCGAACACCCGGCTACCGAGCCGCTGATCGGGTTCTTCGTCAACCTGCTGGCGTTGCGCATTCGCCTGCAACCGGAACTGAGCCTGCGTGAGCAGGCGGCCTTGGTGCGCGATGTCTGCCTGGATGCCTTCGCCTGGCAGGACACCCCGTTCGAGCAGGTGGTGGAATGTCTCGACCTGCCGCGCGTGGCCAACCAGCATCCGCTGCTGCAGACCCTGTTCGTGCTGGACAACACGCCGCGTCAGCCGCGCCGCCTCGGCAGCCTCGAGGTCACGCCGCTGAGCAGTGAGCAGCAACACTCCAAGTTCGACATGGCGCTGTTCGCCACTGCCGATGGTGATGCCCTCAGCCTGCGCTGGGTGTACCGCACCAGCCTGTTCCGCCCAGCCACCATCGAGCGTTTGCGCGACAGCTTCCTGGCGCTGCTCGATGCTGCGCTGAGTGCGCCGGACAGCCCCATCGATGCCTTACCTCTGCCTTCCAAGGGAGCCGCTGCCATGTCCACCACCACGGACAACCCGTTGCAACGCAAGATGAGCAAGCTCGGCAAACTGCGCCAGAATGGCCCGGCTGCCGCGGCCACACCGATCGAAACCCGGCCGCTGCGTGCCGGCTCCAGCTTCCCCCTGCTGGTGCAACTGCGCGAGCGCGAGCTGGCCCCCGCCGTGTGGGCCGAGGCCCATCGCGAGCAGGTGGAAGGCTGGCTGCGCGAGCACGGCGGGATTCTCTTCCGTGGTTTCGATCTGCCGACCCCGGCGGACTTCGAGCAGTTCTGCCAGGCGTTGTGCCCGGAGCTGTACGGCCAGTATGGCGATCTGCCGAAGAAGGAGGGCGGCAATAAGATCTACAAGTCCACGCCCTATCCGAAGGACCGCATGATCATGTTCCACAACGAGAGCGCTCACCAGCATCGCTGGCCGCGCCGGCAGTGGTTCTATTGCGAGACGCCGGCCACCAGCGGCGGGGCCACGCCCATCGTCGACAGCCGTGAGGTGTACCGCGAGCTGCCGGCCTGGCTGCAGGATAATCTGCGTCGCAAGCAACTGATGTACGTGCGCAATTTCAGCGCCAGCCTGGATGTCAGCTGGCAGCACTTTTTCCAGACCGAGGAGCGTGCCGAGGCCGAACGCATCTGCCGCGAGGGCGGGATCGAATTCCAGTGGCGCGGCGCCAACGAATTGCACACGCGCCAGGTGTGCCCGGCGGTGATCCTCCACCCGTTGACGGGCGATGCCAGCTTTTTCAACCAGATCCAGCTCTACCATCCGGCGTTTCTCGATGCCGATATCCGTGAGCAATTCCTCAAGGGGCGCGATAGCGTCATGCCCCGGCAGGTGTTCTACGGTGATGGCAGCGAATTGGAAGAGGCCGCCATCGAGGCGATCAATGCCGCTTACGAGCGTTGCGCGGTGCGCTTCGACTGGCAGCGCGGCGATGTGGTGATGCTCGACAACATGCTCGCCGCCCATGCCCGCGACCCCTTCGAGGGCGAGCGGCGCATCGTCGTCGCCATGGGCGACATCTATCGCCGCGATCAGGTCGCGGCCGCACCCGCTACGGCTGAGGAAAATGCTCTGGAGATGACACCATGATGGATCTTGGCCTGCCTCTTTCCCCGGCCCAGAAGCAATTGGCCGAGGCCAACCCGCAGGCGCACCGCTGGGTGCGTATGACGCTCGCTGGCGTTGCTCCGGAACGGGTTGAACAGCGCCTGCGTGACGCCCTGGGCCAACACGATGCGCTGCGCCTGCGTTATGAGCGTCCGCTCGGCGCCACTGGCTTGCGCCAGCGCGTGGCGGAGCCGACCGAGCTGCGCCTGGACTGGCGCCAGGCGGGTGCCGGCACCGATGCGGCGGCCTGGCAGCGCGACGCCCAGGCCCAGTGCCTGGCGCAGCAACCCGACCTACTGGCCTGGTGGCGCGACGAGCAGCTATGGCTGGCGCTGCCGGCCTGCTCGCTGGATCTGCACAGCCTCGAGCAGCTGCGCCGTGAACTGCTGGGCCAGGGCGCGGCACTGGAGGCCGAACCGATGCAGTACAGCGACTACGCCGAGTGGATCGCCGGCCTGCAACTGGACGAGGACGCCGAGCAGGGCGTGCAGTTCTGGCGCAACCTGGCCTTGCAGGAGGTGCCGGGGATGCGCCTGATCGAACGCTATGGCATGGCCAGCGGTGCCCGTGGCTGCGTGCAGCAGGCGCTCGAACCTGAACTGTACGGCGCCGTGCAGGCACTGGCCGGGGGCGAGGCGTTGGCCATCGAACCACTCGCCCTGGCAGCCTGGGGCGCCTTGCTCGGCCGCCTGAACGGTCAGCGCCATGCGCAGTTGGGCCTGCAGCACGACCCACGTGACGACTATGAGGAGCTGCGGGGCGCCTACGGATTGTTTGAACAAACGCTGCCCATGCAGGTGCATCTGTCCGAGCACGCCAGTTGGGTCAGCCTGGCCCGGCAACTGGCCCGGCAACTGGAAAACGCCGTGCTCTGGCAGGAGTACCTCGGCCAGGCCGAGCTGCTGCCGGAGTGGCGGGCCAGCTATCAGGCCGGGCTGCGCGTGCAGCATCTGGCCGAGGTACAGGCGCTGCAGGCCTTGTCCTTCGATACACCGGTGGAACTGCAACTGCACTGGCTGTTGGATGAATCCGGCCAGGCCCAGTTGGCGCTGGTGTACGACACCGGGTTGTATCGCCGTGAGCAGATGCAGCGCTTGCTGCGCCGTTACGCGCACTGGATCGGCCAACTGCTGCAGGCGCCGCAAGCGCCGCTGGACGGCCTGGATGCCTTGCTGACGGAAGAGGCGCAGCCCATGGCGACTGGCGGGGAACTGCCAGTGGACGTCGATATCGTCGAGCGATTCCGTGACCATGCGCGCCACCAGCCGCACAGCCCGGCGCTGCGCGATGGCCGGCAGCTGTTGTCCTATGCCGAGGTGGATGAGCTGAGTGAACGGGTAGCCGGCAGTTTGCAGCAGGCAGGCGTCGGCCCTGACCAGGTGGTGGCTTTGCTGCTGCCACGTGGCGCGCAGATGCTGGTCGCCATGCTGGCCTGCTTCAAGGCCGGCGCGGCCTATCTGCCGCTTGACCCGGCGCTGCCACCGTTGCGCCTGGCCAGCATTCTTGAGGATGCCAAACCTGCTGTCGTGCTGCAGCCGGATGACTCGAGCCTGGTCTTCGAGGTGCCCAGCCTGGCCTGGTCGAAGGCCAGTAGCGCTGCACCGCTCGCAGCGTCTGTGGCCAGCGCGCCGCAGCACCTGGCCTATGTGCTCTACACTTCGGGCACCAGCGGCAAGCCCAAGGGCGTGCAGATCGAACAGGGGCAGCTACGGCACTACGTGAGCCAGATCACTCACGCGCTGGACCTGCCGGCAGGTGCGCACTACGGGCTGGTGTCGTCGCTGCTCGCTGACCTTGGCAATACCGTGCTGTACCCAGCCTGGCTGCAGGGAGGCTGCGTGCACCTGCTGAGCCAGGCCAGCGTCACCGATGCGTGGGCCTTCGCCGAGGAACTGCGCGGGCATCCACTGGATGTGCTGAAAATCGTTCCATCGCACCTTGAGGCATTGATCGGAGAGCATCCGCTGGAGGGTGTGTTGCCGCGTCAGGTGCTGGTACTTGGCGGCGAAGCGGTGGGCGAGAACCTGCTGGCGCGGCTGGCGCGGGCAGGGTCTGGTTGCCGCCTGTATAACCACTACGGGCCGAGCGAAACCACGGTCGGCGTGCTCTGGCGGGCCATCGACAGCGAGCAGGGGGCGAGCGGCACGGCCTTGAACCGGGTGCTCGGCAACAACCGCATCTATCTGCTCGATGAACAACAGCGCCCCGTGCCCTCCGGGCAGGCGGGCGAGCTGTGCGTGGCCGGGGCCAGTGTCGGCCGCGGCTACCTGGGGGATGTCGGCAGTTCGGCATTCGGCCAAGACCCACGGTCCGGCACCCGCCTGTATCGCACCGGCGATCTGGCGTTGCGCCAGGCCGATGGCGCCTTGCGCATTCTCGGGCGCAATGATCAGCAGGTGAAGATTCGCGGTTTTCGTCTGGAGTTGGCGGAGGTCGAACAGGCGTTGCGCGGCCTGCCGGGTGTGCAGCAGGCGGCAGTGTTGCTCGATGGTGAGCGCCTGTTGGCCTTCGTCGTCGAGGAGCAAGGGCAGAGCCGGGCCGCGAATCTGCTGCGTGACGACCTGGCCCGACAACTGCCGGACTACATGCTGCCCGCTGGCATCTTCGCCCTGAAAGCCTTGCCGCTGAACAGCAATGGCAAACTCGATCGGCAGGCGCTGCTGGAGCGTGCCCGACAGCGCCTGCAAGGTGCGCGGGTGGCCCCGGTCGGCGAACTGGAAAGCGCCGTGCTGGAAATCTGGTGCCGCGTGCTGGGTGTCGAGGATCTCGGCGTGACCGACAACTTCTTCGCCATAGGCGGGCATTCCCTGGCGGCGATCAAGGTGGTGGCACTGATTCGCGAGCAACTGGGGCTCAACCCACCCACTAATCTGTTGTTCGAGCGGCAGACCGTGCGCGAGCTGGTGCAGAGCCTTGATCAGGGCGAGAGTAGCGAGGGCTGGCAGGTGCTGAACGATGTGGCCGGTGATGCGCCTGCCTTGCTCTTGGTACATGGCGCGGAGGGCCACCTGAAAGACTACCGACCGTTGGTGGCGCAACTAGGCGAACACCAGGCCGTTTATGGCCTGGTGGCATATGACGAGGGTTGGGAAAGCAAGGATCTGGACACGCTGCTGCAGCGCTATGTGCAGAGCATTCCCGAGTCGCTCAAGCAACGACCGCTGGTGGTGCTGGGCTGGTGCCTGGCTTCGCGCCTGGCGCTGCTGTTGATTACGCACCTGCAGTCAGCCGGCTTCACCATCAAGGCCTTGGCGACGGTGGATCATGATCCGCAACGCAGCCTTGCTGGCGACGGCGACGAGGGTGGTCAGTTGCTCGCCGACCTGGTGTTCCTGTGTCGCAGCCGTTCACGGCCGCTTGACGATACGTTGCGCGAGCGTCTGGCCCGACAACTGGTCGATTGCGATTATGCCGAGGGCGTGACCCGCATGCTGGCCGACGCCGAGGTGCGTGAGCATCTGCAATGGCATGACGCCGAGGCCGAGTTGCAGGCCGAGTTGCAGGCCGTGATGGTGCGCTACCGGGCGATCAAGACGCGCCTGTACGAACAGGCCTTGCCGGTGGTCGATGTGCCCATCTGGTTATGGCGCAGCAATGCCCACGGTGATCTGCGTACACCCTGGCAGGCGCATACGCGCAAGGCGCTGCATTATCGCAGCCTGGATGTCGGTCACCATGCGATCGTTGCCGAGCCGCGCCTGAGCGCGGATCTGTTGTCCTTGCTGGCGCCAAGCATTGCGCCGCAACACCAAGCCGAGAAGGTGTCGAACTGATGATGTTATTGAAGGAACTGCTGCACGATGCGCGCTGGCGCATTTTCCTGGCGGTGTTGTGCAGCGCCTTGAGTGCGGCCAGCAGCATCGGCCTGATCGGCTATATCAACCGCAGCCTGGAGCAGGGGCTGGATGACTTGGGCCAGGCGCTGGTGCTGTTCGCCGGCCTGCTGTTGCTTTTGTTCGTCAGCGGCACCCTGGCCCAGTGGCTGCTGGTGCAGATTGGCCATCGCCTGGTCTATCAGTTGCGCCTGCGCCTGGTGGGCAAGGTGCTGGGCACCGCCCTGGAGCGCATCGAGCGACTGGGCGGCCCGCGCATCTACAACGCGCTGACCAAGGACGTGACCACCGTGGCCACGGCCTTCAAGCAATTGCCGATCTCGCTGTACAACGGCTTGCTGTTGCTGGCTGGCCTGGCTTACATGGCCTGGCTGAGCCTGCCGTTCTTTGCACTGACCCTGGCGGTGATCGCCTTCGGCGTGCTGCTCGATGTGCTGCTCGGGCGCAAGGTCAAGCGCCTGATGCAGCAGGTGCGGCAGCAGGACGACCGGTTGACCGAGCAGTTCGAGGCGACCATCAGCGGCCGCTGCGAATTGGCCTTGAGCCGGGAGCGTCGGCAACTGCTGTACAACCAGCGCCTGGAGCCGATCGCGCAGGCCTCGCTGCACGCCTCGGTACGCGCCGATACCCTGTGGGCGATCAACCTGAACTGGACGTCGCTGCTGGTGTTCGTGCTGATCGGTACGCTGTTCTTCCTCGGTCAGGGCCTCGGGCTGCTGAGCCAGCAGGTGGTGGTGGGCTACGTGTTGGCGATCATGTTCCTGCGCACGCCGATCTCGATGATTCTAGATGCCGTCCCGGCGGTGATCCGCGGCCATGTGGCCTTGCAGGCCATTGATGACCTGGCCCTCGGCGAGACGGTGCGCTTCACCCTGCCGCCCAAGGCCGCCGAGCCTTTCCGTGAGTTGCGCCTGAGCAACGCGCAATACCGCTACTCCGGGCAGAGCGACGAATTCGCCTTCCAGTTGGGCCCCATCGATCTGCACGTTCGCCGTGGCGAACTGATCTTCATCGTCGGCGGCAATGGCAGCGGCAAGTCGACCCTGGCCAAATTGCTCACCGGGCTCTACCAGCCTAGCGAGGGGACGGTCGCGCTCAATGGCGTGACGCTGGATGTCTCGAACAGCGAGTGGCACCGCGAGCATTTCGCGGCGATCTTCGCCGATTTCTATCTGTTTGCCGATGTGCTCGGTGAGAACGGCCAGCTCGATGGGCTGGAGGAGCGGGTCGATCACTATCTGCAACGCCTGGGGCTGGCGCACAAGGTGCGGTTCGTCGAGGGACGCCTGTCCACCACGGCCCTTTCACAGGGGCAGCGCAAGCGCCTGGCCCTGCTGTTGCTGATGATGGAAGGCCGCGAGGTATTGCTGCTCGACGAATGGGCGGCGGACCAGGACCCGGTGTTCCGCCACGTGTTCTACCACGAGCTGCTGCCCGAGTTGCAGGCGGCCGGCAAAACGGTCATCGCCATCAGTCACGATGATCGCTACTTTGACGTGGCCGATCGCATCTACCGGCTTGATTACGGTCAGTTGGTGGACTACGACCACAGCACCGAGAAGCCTTTCCAGTCGGTCAGGTAGCCGCCTGGAGCGGCTATTCGGGGGTTTTGTCGCGGTCGAGTGGGCAACTGCTGCAATAGCCGATGCCGGGCAGGCGGTAGCGAATGCAGCAGATACGGCGTAACCGCTGCGGTTCGTTAGCGCCGACGTCCTTGTAGTACACCGGGGCGAACAGCGGGTTGCGCCGGCCATCGGGGCACAGACGGCTTTCCAGCACGGCTCTGGCCGGGGCTGCGCAATCGAATGTGGCCAGTCGATGCAGTTCGATCTGGCGAGTGGCGAATTCGAAGAGGTTGCCGGCGTTGCTCCAGAACAGTCGTGGCGAGGCTTTCGAGACGCTGGCCATGACCTCGATCACCGGTTTCAGATGCCGCTCGATCAAGGCATCGAAGCGCGCGAAGGGCGCGCAGGGTGGTAGAACGCTGCCTTCGTGGGGCAGGTGCAGACCAAGCGGCTTTCCCGCTGCCGAGAGGGCGATGCCGACATCGCTGAGGGCGATAGGCAGCTCGCGCTGCAAGAGCAAGCTGGCGGCCACGGCGGGGGCTATGAAGCAGAAATACCATTTTGACCAGATAGAGGTCAGCGCGATGATATCGTCGCTGCCATGGCGGGCTGCCAGATCACGAATGAACTCGGCGAAATAGTCCGGCTGAAACAGTTGCGAGCCGGCAATCGCCTGCTGTTGATCACTGGCCAGTTGCAGGTTTTCCCCATAGTCCGCCAGCGGGCCGCTGAACAGCGGGGCGAGACTGGCGATCATCCTCGCGGCCCCGTGTCACCGTCAGGCGGCAGTGCGCAATGCTTGTTAAGGACGGCTGTGGGTCGAGACATACTGAGGCGCTTGCTGGCGAGACTCGTTATCACTGGCGGCGATCAGTATAAACAAACCGGGTGCAGGCAGGCGAACCTGTCTAAAACACCCAAGAATGTAAGCCCAGTCTGCCAATGTTTAATGATAATTGTTATTAACTATATTATCCTACGGTCTCTCGTATGCAAAGCTCAAGCTACCCTACGAGCATTCGCATCTTCAGTGGAAATGGAGTGGAACATGAGTCTGGACAGTCCTGAAACGCGATTTTTGGTTGTGGTCAACGAGGAAGAGCAGTATTCCCTCTGGCCCGAGTACAAGGAGGTACCGCAAGGCTGGCGCGCGGCCGGCAAGCAGGGCAGCAAGGAGGATTGCCTGGCCTATATCGAGTCGGTCTGGACCGATATGCGGCCTTTGAGCCTGCGTCAAGCCATGCAGGCCCAGAATCACGGCTGATGCATAGGGCACCAGCCCCTGGTTTTCCGTATTGCCGAGCGGTAGCCACCACCCGCGCCGCCGCTGTACGAGCTATCCATGCGACACAAGGATGCACTCATGAATGCGATCACCCCGATCACCAACACCACGCTCGAACTCCAGCACCGGCACAGCGGGCTCAGCCAGCGCTACTGCCTGGACAGCACACCGGCATTGCAGCGGCAAATGCAGCGCGAGTCGAATGCGCGCAGCTACCCGCGGCGCCTACCGCTGGAGCTCAAGGGGGCGCAGGGGGTGTATGTGGAGGACTCGCGAGGGCAGGTGTACATCGATTGCCTGGCCGGTGCCGGTACCCTGGCGCTGGGGCACAATCACCCGGTGATCGTGGAGGCGATCCAGAAGACCCTGGCCTCGGGCATACCGCTGCATGCCCTCGATCTGAGTACGCCGATCAAGGATGCCTTCGTGGAGACGGTCTTCGAGCTGCTGCCTGGCGACTTCGCCAGGGATGCGCGCATCCAGTTCTGCGGCCCGACAGGGGCGGACGCGGTGGAGGCGGCGCTCAAGCTGTCGCGCACGGCAACCGGGCGGCAGAGCATCCTGGCGTTCCATGGCGCCTATCACGGCATGACCCTTGGCACGCTGTCCGTGAGCGGCAACCTGGGGCCGAAAAATGCCCTGGGCGGGCTGCTGGCGGGGGTGCAATTCCTACCGTATCCACATGACTACCGTTGCCCCTTCGGCTTGCGCGGCGAGCAGGCGATCAGCGCCAGCCTGCACTACATCCATCACCTGCTCGCCGACCCGGAAAGCGGCGTGACCCAGCCGGCGGCCATGATCCTGGAAACGGTGCAGGGCGAGGGCGGTGTGATTCCCGCTCCTGATCGCTGGCTGCAAGGGCTGCGGGCGATCACCCGTGAGCACGGTGTTCCCCTGATCCTCGACGAGATTCAATGTGGTATCGGGCGTACCGGCGATCTGTTCGCCTTCGAGCGCAGCGCTATCACTCCCGATGTGGTGACGCTGTCGAAGGCCATCGGCGGCGGTCTGCCGCTGTCGGTGGTGGTCTACCGTGGCGAGCTGGATCAATGGCAGCCTGGGGCCCATGCCGGCACTTTCCGAGGTAATCAACTGGCCATGGCCGCTGGCGATGCGACCTTGCGCTTTATTCAGCGCGAAGGCATCTGCAGTCATGTGCGCAACGTCGGAGCACGCTTGCAGACGCTGCTGCATGGGCTGCAGGCCGAGTTCGACTGGATCGGCGACGTGCGTGGCCGTGGCCTGATGCTGGGCATGGAGATCATCGATCCCGCCCGCCAGGATGCCCTGTGCCAGCCTGCTGCCGATGGCGAGCGGGCGCGCAAGCTACAACGTGCCTGTCTGGAGCGTGGCCTGATCGTCGAACTGGGCGGCCGGCATGGCGCAACCGTTCGCTTCCTGCCGCCACTGATCATCAGCGAAGCGGAGGTCGATCTGGTTGGGCAGATTCTCTACCAGGCGGCGCAGAACGTGGAGATCGTCGCCGTCGCGAAGTGATGCGGGTATGCCCCAGGTTGTTGGCAGGGTGGACGGCGGCTCTTCCTTGCTGAAGTCTCTCGACTCTAGAGAGTTGAGGTCAGCTCTTGAGCTCTTGGGGTTTATCGTTTCTTCGGCTTGAGTGGAGTAACAGGGTTTTCGGTGTGCTGCTATTTCAGTCACTCCGCCCCCGGCGCATATCCAAAATACGCCTTGTACGCGTGATTGAAATTCGCCGGATTGGCATACCCCAACCGATACGCAATCTGTGCCACCTGCCATTTCTTCTGCCGCAACAGCGTCCGCGCCAACTCCATCCGCTGTTGCCGCACATATTCCAGCATCGACTGCCCAAACAGCTGCCCGAATGCCCGGCGCAAGGTGGTTTCTCCCACCCCCAACTGCTGTGCCAACGCCAGGCTGCCAGGTGGATCCAGCAGATGGGCATCCAACTGCCGACGCGCCTCATGCGCCAGGTCCCGATGCCCGCGCGTAACCGGTTTGGGCCCGGCCGCCTGGTCCTTGAGGTGCGCCGCCAGTTCCACCAGCACGGCGAGGCTGAGGCTTTCCTGGTGCAGGCGTTCCAGCGCGCCTTCGTATGGCGAATGATAAAGCCGCTCCAACAGGCTCCCCAGCGCCCGGCAACGATTGAGCGCCGAGAACTGCATGCCCTTGTCGAGCAAGCCCAGCAACGGCTGCAGGGTCGGGTCTTCCTCGGCCAGTTCCCGCAGGTAGTCGCCTGCGATACGCAGCCCGGCCATCCGCGCATGGCTGCCGGCGGGCAACTGGTCCACCGCTTCCATGCTCTCGCTCAGGCCCAAAACATGCGGGGCACCAATGGTGTATTGGTTGAGCCGGCCGTCGACCCGATGCTGCCATTGCCCGTGCAGCACCTGCACGATGCACAGGCTGCCAGGCAGTACTTTGTCGATGCGCAGGGGCTCGGGGAACTGCAGGTCGCAGTCGAAGTACTGCAGTTGCGGGCGCACGGTGCGCGCTCGATAGTGCCCGCTGGCGCTGCCCAGCACCTGGCCGATCGCGGGGTCGAGCACGCCGGTGTGTGCCAGCGACGCGGGGCGGTCGAAGCAGAATTGCGTATCCAGATAGGCATTCCAACATTCCATCGTCACGGCGTTTCCATGAAAGCTCGGCTACATGGTCACGAATGTTAACGCGATCATGGGCGTGGCGTCAGTGCTTGTGATCGAGGGCGCCATTATTGTGAGCGGCGGTCACTGCGGTTGGCAGGGAAATGAGCGCGGACTTCAATAGTCGCCCCCAAGACATTCAAGGAACCTGAACGATGCTCGATTTTCGCAAGTGGGCGCTTCTGTTCGTCACCACGCTGGCCCTGCTGGCCGGCCTGGCCCAGGCCGAGGACCGGCCGCAGGTGGCGGATAAGGTCATGGCCTATTCCGGCCAACAGGGCGTCAAGGTCTGGACCCTGCGCATCGGTGAGCGCAGCGATAACCAGGCCCTGGTGCAAGTGGAGGACGTGGACCACGACTGGAACCTGCGCATCCAGAAAATGAACGTGGAGAAGACCGCCAAGGACACCCGCTATTCCACCACCGTCGATGGCCAGAAGTTCGTCGTGCTGATCCTCCAGGAAGGCTGGGGTGAGCTGTATCTGCCGGGCGAGGCCAAGGCCCTGACCGTCGGTTATGACGAGAACCTGTCCAGCCGCGGCGATGCTCAGGCGTTTCTCACCGAATACCTCAAGAAACCGTAAGTGATGAGCCAAGAGAGCGAGACTCCGATGACCACTCCTCAACAACCCGAGCTGTCGGCCAGTCTCGGCGGTGAGTACGACCGCTTCAGCGCCGCTCAGCGCGAGCAGACGATCGCCGAACTCAAGCAGCTGATCGAGCGTGTACCCGAGCAGTCCGAGTTCACCAACAGCGGCCGCTACAAGGTGCTCGGCCCGCTATTCACGGTGATTGCGTTGGGCATGCTGGCCCTGGGCATATATCATGGCAAGACCAGCGTGGCGGTCTGTGGCGGGTTCCTGGCTCTGCTTTTCCTGCTGGTCACCTGGCAGCACCGCAATGCCGGTCAACACGCATTCATGCGCCTGACCCGTCGCCAGTTGTTTGTCGACACTCTCAGTGCGCCGGTCAATCTGGCGGACGTCGTCGACATCTTCGTCAAGGACGAGGGCTTGGTGACGCTGCAGAAGCTGACCTTGCGTCCCGGCAGTCCATTGCCGACCCACCGTGCCGTACGGCAGTTGTTCGGCAACCAGGCCTTGGCGCTGAAGAGTCCCCAACCGCATATCCGCATTAATTCGGCGGGACTGATGAGCAATGGCCGGAAGCTGGATTGCGACGAAATTGACGCGTTGCTCAATGCCTATTGGCAGGCCGCACATGCTCAGCAGGAACTGGATGCGTTGCAGCGTAACGGTTGAGAAAACGGGCACGGCTTCGGCTCGTGCGCACCGCGTGAAGGCTTGCTCAATCAAGTCCAGCTCCGGGCAACCGCTGCCCGGAGCTGGGTCACCGTTACTCGAGCAGTTGTTCCAGGCTCGGGTCGCGAATCACGCGCTGCAATGGCAGTTGAGGCGCGCTGTCGGACTTGAGCATTTTCAGCTTGGGACTGGCCACTTTCGTGCAGGCATTGCCGCCGTTGGCATAGATCCCGCCCATGGCGCACTTCCACTCGTAGAAGTTCGCCAACCCATTCGACATCTGCAGGCTGAAGTCCGTGCTCTGGGTGCCCGGCGTGAACGGATGACCGGCCTGGATGTTCTGGAACCACTTCATCCATTCAGGCGAACCCACCGGTGGCACCTTGTCCGGACTCTGGAATGTGGGGTTCATGAGCGCCACTTGCGGTGACTCGGCCGTCATGTGGCAGCTCTGGCAGGAACTGACAGGGTTGTCCACCGGGCCGTTGAGGCGCCCGTTCCAGCCCAGGTGGGTCGGTGGCAGCTCCTGGGTGTTGGCGTTGATGGCGGTCTGTTTCAGCGCGGTGTTGATCCTGGTGACGGTCGGCTGCTTGTTGGTGAAGTCATCGCCCGTCTGCTGCGGGTCGTTGCCCCACATGATCCCCACCGGTACCAGGTTGTCCCAGCCGGCCTTGCCGGTCTTGGCCCCGTTGTACTGGAAGGTGCCGAAGATCCAGCCGGTGTCTTTCATGCGCGTGTCGCGCACGGCGATGTCCATCTGGATCAGGGCGACGTCGCGGACCACACGGTTGGTCGACTTGAAGGTGTCGGTGATATAGGCCTGCCACAGTACCGGGTTGGCGAGGAATGGCACGGTGCTGCGGTCGATGTCGGCGAACAGCGCCTTGCACACCACGGTCCCGTTGGGGAAGCTGTTGGGTTGCGAGGTGTAGCTCGGGTCGGGGTTCTGCGGGTCTTTCCAGACCTGGCCGACGGTGTAGGCGCCAATGTCGTTGTAGATGCCCACGGCATAGGTCTGGCCGGTGGCGGTCTGCGTCGGTGCCAGTTGCTTGACCTGGATCTGCGCTTCCTTGGTCAGGCCATGGATGCCCTCACGCCCCAGCGGGCCATAGTGCTGCCACGGCATGTGGTACCACTGGCGCACCTTGTTCTTCTGCACGTTCCAATTGACCTCGATGTTGCCCTCCAGGCAGTAGTTCTTCACCTCGTTCATGTAGACGCGCCAGGTTTCGAAGTTGTTGTCCGGCTTGGCCGGCAGTTTCTTGAAGAACGCTGGCGGCGAGCCGGTGGGCGGCTGGGTGGGGTAGTTCTGGCTGAGCACGAATTTGGGGCCGGTATAGCTGTCCGGCGGCGCATAGCCGTAGTCGGGGTAGGTCCCGGCCTGTGCCGCGACGCTGAACAAGGCGGCCGCCACCGCCAATCCAGTGAGTGTTGTGTGGTGCTGGTTCATCGCTTATCTCCTTGATGGGGAATACGCCGGGCGCGGTTCGAGCCTGTGCTCGTGCTTCGCCGGGCTTTCCTTTTTTTTCTTGGTCTGGGTCTCGGTTTGGCCATCGAGACGGGCTTCACGGGTCAGCAGGGTATGGGGCGGTTCACCTCCTCGGCAGTGCCGGACAAACGAGTTCAATCCCCGGCAATTGCCGGAAATGCGGAAAAAGGGGGGGAGACGGATTGTGCGCAGCGGATGCGAGGGGGAATTGCCTATCGACTCCTTGTCGATCGCGTGCCGTTCTTCCTTGCTACAGGTGTAGGCGACTTCCGTAAAAACGCCATGCCCTGGGTGAAAAATAGCGATCTTTCGGTTGCCCGGGGTTCTTCGATCTGCATCGGACCTGCGGCCGTCCACCACACTGGCGCGTTTGACAGAGCTGATCTTTACTCTCCGGCGGCTCGTCGACGAGTGTCGGGAGGGGATCCCTGTGTGGGGCCGCTGCCGGGAGCGATCGTCTGCGAGTGTCCGTGAGGACCGACTGTACCCTCGATCAGGGACAGGGAGCGTTCGATTATTAACCTTAGGAGGTTGCAAATGAAGAAAGTACTGTTGGCCGTGTTCCTGCTCTGTGGCGTCTCTCTGACTGCCCAGGCCGCCTGCCCGGTGTTCGGCCCGTCCAAGGATCCGTGCAGCGGACCGGTGTTCGGTCCGTCGACTTGCGAATGCCCCTGAGGCAGGTCGCATGGCGGATCCGGTGCGCCGGGTCCGTCAAGGGTTCTCTGATCAAGTCACCACAGGCCATCCGAACGCCTGGGCAGCAGGATCGTTTGTAATGCGTTATTCAGCCAGGAGGGCTAAGGATATGTCTGCGCAACCCCTTACACATGTGCTCGTGGATACCGATGTCGATTTCGACGACTACATGGCCATCTCGTATTTGCTCAAGCACCATGCGATCAAGGTTGAAGGCATCACCGTGACCGGAGTGGGGGCTGTTCACCTGAGTCATGGCGTGGAAAACATGAACAACTTCCTCACGCTGTTCAATGACAGGACCATCGAGCAGACGCCGGTCGTGGCGGGCTTCCAGCGTCCGCTGCTGTACAGCAACACCTTCGCCTTCGATACACGCCAGGCGGCGGATCAACATTACGACGCCGCATTTCCCCGCAAGAATGCCAACCCGACGCGCACCGGCGCGGTGGCGTTCATCAGGGAAACTCTGGAAAGCGCTGACCACAAGTTCACCGTGCTGCTGATCGGCGGCGGCACGACCTGGGGCCATCTGTTCCGGCAGGCCAGGACGGACGCGGTCTTGCAGAGACTCTTGCGCAGCAAGGTCGAGCGCATCGTGGTGATGGGCGGCAACCTGCTGCCGCAATACGTCAAGCCCGGTGCGGGCGGCAACATCAAGGACGCGTTGGGGGCCACACCGTACTACACCAACGATGTGGCCGAATGGAACATCTTTCTGGACCCACTGGGCGCCCAACTGGTCTTCGACAGCGGGATTCCCGTGCAACTGGTGGCGCTCAATGCCTCCAATGCGATTCCCATCACCCAGGACTTCGTGCGCCAGCTTTCCCAGATCAACGACCCGGTTGCCCAATTTCTCAAGCAGGTGCTGGGAAGCTCGACCATTGCCCCCGGCATCGGCACCTACCTGTATTTCTGGGACCCACTGGCGGCTGTCGCCATCACCGATCCGCAACTGATCACATTCAAGCCCTACAAGCTGCGGGTGGAGCAGGAACTGAACGAAGAGCAGGACACCAGCGGGCAACTGATCCCGGACGATGTTCAGGGCGCCCCGGTTGACGTGGCACTGAACGCTGCAAGCGGCTTCGTCCTGTCGCTGTACCTGAGCACCCTGGCCGGGCGATCGGCCGAACCTGTGGTCGAAGACGCCCGCTGACCACCCCCTGTCTCAAGTGCGAGCCTCACGCCGTTACGTTCCGGATCCGGGGGCAACGGCGTGGCTCCTCAATCCTTCCAGCCACCCCCCAGCGTCTTGTACAGCGTCACCCGGTTGACCTGCTCGGACAGCTCCAGGCTGATCAGGGTCTGCTGCGCCGAATACAGCGAACGCTGGGCGTCGAGCACGTCGAGGAAGCTCTTGGAACCCTGCCTGTACAGCGCCAGCGACAGGTTGTAGCTCTTGTCGGTGGCCTGGGTGAGGCTGCGCTGGGCGTCCAGCTGTTCGTTGATGTGGCTGCGCACCGAAAGGGCGTCGGCGACTTCACTGAAGGCGCTCTGCAGGGTCTTCTCATACTGGGCCACGTCGATGTCGCGGGCGATCTTCGCCGCGTCGAGGCTGGCGCGGTTGCTGCCGGCGTTGAAGATCGGCAGATTGATCGACGGGGCGAAGCTCCAGGCGCGACTGCCGGACTTGAACAACCCGGACAATTCGCTGCTGGCGCTGCCGCCGCTGGCGGTCAGGGTCACGCTGGGGAAGAACGCCGCACGGGCGGCGCCGATGTCGGCACTGGCGGACTTGAGCGTGTGCTCGGCCGCCAGTACATCGGGACGGCGTTGCAGCAGCGTCGACGGCAGGCCGGACGGTACGTTGACCAGCAGCGCGGCGTCGAGCTGCGCATCGCCGGGCAGCAGGGCGTCGTCCAGCCGCTCGCCCACCAGCAGCTCCAGGGCGTTGCGGTCCTGCTCGACCTGGCTTTCGTAGTTCGCCACGTTGGCCCGCGCCGACTCCACGGTGCTCAGCGACTGCGCCAGGCTCAGCCCGGATTCGCCACCCAGGCCATGGCTCTGCCGCACCAGCGCGTAGGTCTTCTGCTGGCTGGCGTAGGTGTTGCGGGTCAGGGTCAGCAACTGCTGGTCGGCGGCCAGGGTCATCCAGGTGCTGGCGACTTGCGCCACCAGGCTGATCTGCGTGCTGCGGCGGGTCTGCTCCAGGGACAGGTAGTTCTCCAGCGCGGCGTCCTTGAGGTTGCCCAGGCGCCCGAACAGGTCCAGCTCGTAGCTGCTGATGCCCAGGCCGACGCTGTATTGGCTGCTGGTCGTGGTGCTGCTGTCGGCCAGCGCGCGCTGGCGCGTGCCGCTGGCCGTGGCCGAGACTGCCGGCAGCAGCGCCGCGCGCTGGATGCGGTACTGCGCCTGCTGGTATTCGACGTTCAGCGCGGCCACCCGCAGGTCGCGGTTGTTGGCCAGGGCGCGGGCCACCGTGTCGCGCAGGCGGCTGTCGACAAACAGCTCGCGCCAGGCGATATCGGCGTTGGCCTGGCCGGCCGGGGTGGCGCTGGACCATTGCTCGGCCACCGGCGCCTCGGGGCGCTGGTAGTCCGGGGCGAGGTTCACGCAGCCACCCAGCACCATCGCCAGCAGCAGGGGGAGAGGGGCGAAACGCATCAGATTTCTCCTTCGGCGGTGGCCGGGTTGGCAGCAGCGCGACGCGCCGCCAGGCGTTGCACCAGCACGTAGAACAGCGGGATGAAGAACAGGCCGAGCAGCGTGGCGGCGAGCATGCCCCCCAGCACACCGGTGCCGATCGCCTGGCGGCCGGCCGAACCGGCACCGCTGCTCAGGGCCAGTGGCAGCACGCCGAGGATGAACGCCAGGGAGGTCATCAGCACCGGGCGCAGGCGAATGCGCACGGCCTCCAGGGTCGCGCTCAGCAGATCCTGGCCGCGCTCGTAGCCGTCCTTGGCGAATTCGACGATCAGGATCGCGTTCTTCGCCGCCAGGCCCACAGTGTTCAGCAGGCCGACCTGGAAATAGACGTCGTTGGACAGTCCGCGCACGCCGGTCAGCAGCAGCGCGCCGAGAATGCCCAGCGGTACCACCAGCATCACCGCGAACGGCACCGACCAGCTTTCATACAGTGCGGCCAGGCAGAGGAACACGAACAGGATCGAGATGGCGTAGAGCAACGGCGCCTGGTTGCCCGCCAGCCGCTCCTGGTAGGACTGGCCGGTCCAGGCGTAGCCGATGCCTTCGGGCAGCTTCGTCATGATCGCTTCCACGGCGGCCATGGCATCGCCGGAGCTGACGCCGGGGGCCGGGGAGCCGACCAGTTCGTAGGAGCCGAAGCCGTTGTAGCGCTCCAGCAACGGCGACGCGCTGCTCCAGCGGGTGCTGGTGAAGGCCGACAGCGGCACCATGGCACTGCTCGAATTGCGCACGTACCAGTCGCCGATGTCCTCGGCCTGCATGCGTTTGTCGGCGGCGCCCTGCAGGTAGACCTTCTTCAGGCGGCCGGCGTCGAGGAAGTCGTTCACGTAGCTGCCGCCCATGGCCACGCTGAGGGTGTTGTTGATGTCGCTGGCCGACACGCCCATGGCACCGGCCTTGCGGTCGTCGATATCGACGTTGAGTTGCGGCGTATCCTCCAGGCCCTGGGCGCGGACCACGGCCAGGCGCGGGTCCTGGGCGGCAAGCTGGAGGAACTGGTCGCGGGCCTTGAGCAGTTCGGCATGGCCGAGGCCGGCCAGGTCCTGCAACTGGATGTCGAAGCCGGAACTCTGGCCCAGCCCCTGGACGGCGGGCGGGGCGATGACGAAGACATTGGCGTCGAGGATCTTCGACAGCGCGATGTTGGCCCGCCGCGCGATGGCCGAGGCGCCGTGCGCCTGGCCCTGGCGCTCGCTCCAGTCCTTGAGCTTGATGAAGCCTCGCCCTGCGTTCTGGGCGTTGCCGCCGTTGCCCAGGCCGCGCACGGTGAGGAGCGAGTCGACCTCCGGCTGCTTGAGCATGTAGTCCTGCACCTGACGGGTCACCGCCTGCAACTGCTCATCAGTGCCACCCACCGGCAGGGTCACCTGCATCATCAGCATGCCCTGGTCCTCCTCGGGGAGAAACGCGGTGGGCAGTTTCTGGAACATCAGCATCACGCCGCCGAGCACCAGCGCATAGACCAGCAACGCACGCAGCGGACGTGCCAGCACGCTGCCGACACTGCGCTGGTACGTGCGCGAGCCACGGTCGAAGGTGCGGTTGAACCAGCCAAAGAAGCCGCGACGCTCCTCACCGGCGTGGTCGTGTGGCTTGAGCAGCGTCGCGCACAGCGCCGGGGTCAGGGTCATGGCCACCAGTACCGACAGCGCCATGGCCGCGACCATGGTCACCGAGAACTGTCGGTAGATCACCCCGGTGGAGCCGCCGAAGAAGGCCATCGGCACGAACACCGCCGAGAGCACCACGGCGATGCCGATCAGTGCGCCGCTGATCTCGCGCATCGACTGGCGGGTGGCCTCCCGTGGCGACAGGCCTTGCTCGGCGATGATCCGCTCGACGTTTTCCACCACCACGATGGCATCGTCCACCAGCAGGCCAATCGCCAGGACCATGCCGAACATCGTCAAGGTGTTGATCGAATAGCCCATCAGTTGCAGCACGCCGAAGGTGCCCAGCAGCACCACCGGCACGGCGATGGCCGGGATCAGCGTCGCGCGCAGGTTCTGCAGGAACAGGTACATGATCAGCACGACGAGGGCGATGGCCTCGAACAGGGTCTTGACCACTTCCTCGATGGAGATCTTCACGAAGGGTGCGGTGTTGTAGGCCACTTCGCTGTGCAGTTGCAGCTTGCTGGGGAAGAATTTCTCCAGCTCGGCGAGCTTGGCCTGCACTGCCTGGGACACCTCGAGGGCGTTGGCGCCGCTGGCCAGGCTGACCGCCAGGCCGCCCGTGGGGCGGCCGTTGTGTTCGGCAATCACGTCGTAGCTTTCGCTGCCCAGTTCCACCCGGGCGACGTCGGCGAGGGTGACCACCGCGCCGTTGCTGGCGTACTTGAGCACCAGGTCACGGAACTGCGCGGCGGTCTGCAACTTGCTGCGCGCGCTGATGGTGGCATTGAGTTGCTGGCCGGCACGGGCGGGCAGGGCGCCGAGCTGGCCGGCGGAGGTGTCGACATTCTGCGCGGTGAGGGCGCTGCTCACGTCCGAGGGCATCAGCGCGTACTGCTTGAGCTTGGCCGGGTCGAGCCAGATGCGCATGGCGTAGCTGGAGCCCAGGGTGGTCACCTGGCCGACGCCGCTGACACGGCTGATCTGGTCGTACAAGGTGCTGGAGATGAAGTCGCTGATGTCCGGGGCGGTGACATGGGGGTTGTCCGAGATCAGCGAGACGATGATCAGGAAGTCGCTGGCCGAGTTGCGGATCTCGATGCCTTGCTGCTGCACGGTTTCCGGCAGGCGCGCCTTGGCCTGCTCCAGCTTGGTCTGCACCAGCATCTGCGCGGTGTTGATGTCGGTACCGGCGGCGAAGGTCAGGGTGATGCTGGCGCTGCCGGCCGAGCTGCTGCTGGAGGACATGTAGGTCAGGCCGTCCAGGCCGGTCATCTGCTGCTCGATGACCTGGGTCACCGAGTCTTCCATGGTCTTGGCTGAAGCGCCGGTGTAGGTGGCGTTCAGGGTGATCTGCGGCGGCGCGATGTTGGGGTACTGCGACAGCGGTAGCTGGTAGATGGCCAGGACTCCGCCGAGCATCACCAGGATGGCGATGACCCAGGCGAAGATCGGTCGGTCGATGAAAAAGCGTGCCATGGGTGTCTGCCTCAGTCAGTGCGGTCGTTGCGCGCGGTCAGGTTGGCGTCGCTGACCCGCACCTGCTGGCCGACGCGGACTTTCTGCAGGCCCTGGACGATCAGTTGGTCGCCGACCGCCAGCCCCTTGCTCACCCACCAGCGGTTGCCCACCGCACGCGCCAGGCTCAGCTCGCGCTGTTCGACCTTGCCGTCGACCACCACCAGCGCCGTGGCACCGCCACGCTCGTCGCGGCTCACGCCTTGTTGCGGAACAAGGATGGCGTCCGGTTGCACGCCTTCCTGCAGCGTCGCCTTGATGTACATGCCTGGCAGCAGCAGGCCGTCCGGGTTCGGTACGAGGGCGCGCAGGGTCACGCTGCCGGTGCTCTCGTCGACGCTCACGCCGTTGAAGGTCAGGGTGCCCTCGTGGGCATAGGTGCTGCCGTCTTCCAGTTGCAGGCTGATGCGGGTGGCATCCTTCTGGTCGGCGGGGGTGAGCTTGCCCTCGGCCAGCTCGCGCTTCAGGCGCAGCAGGGTGGCGCTGGGCTGGGTGAAGTCGACGTAGATCGGGTCCAGTTGCTGCACCGTGGTCAGGGCGGTGGTCTGTTCGGCGGTGACCAGTGCGCCCGGGGTGACCGACGAGGTGGCGGTGCGGCCGGCGATCGGCGCGTTGATGCGGGTGTAGCCCAGGTTGATGCGCGCAGTGCGCAGCGCGGCCTGGGCCGACCGCAGGCTGGCGCGGGCCTGCAGCAGCGCGGACTGGGCGCTTTCGTTGTCCTCGGCGCTGATGGCGTCGATCTTCACCAGATCCGCGTCGCGTCGGGCCTTGAGTTCGGCGGCCTTGAGCGTGGCCTGCGCCGAACTGACCGTGGCTTCGGCCTGGGCGACGCTGGCTTCGTAGGTTCGCGGGTCGATCTGGTACAGGGCCTGGCCGGCCTTGACCGTTTCGCCTTCGGTGAACAGGCGCTTGAGCAGGATGCCGCCGACCTGCGGACGGATCTCCGCGACCAGGTGCGCGCTGGCCCGGCCGGGCAGGGTGGTGCTCAGCGCCTGCGGCGCGCTGGTGACGTGGTACACCGCGACGTCCTGCACGGGCGTGGCAGGGGCGGTTGGTGCAGTGTCGCGGCAACCGTCAAGGGCGATCAGCCCGGCGCTGAGCAACAGGGCGCGGGCCAGGGGGGAACGCATGGCGAAGAAGAGGTGCATCCGAGGGACTCCGGACCAGGTTGTTTTCAGTCCTCAGCCTGCTCGGCAAATGTGCAGCCAATGTGGAGAAATCTGGGAGATTGGCCGGCACGCCTTGCTGTCCCCGGGCCACCGCGTTTCAATGGCGGCAGTTTCGATTGTCCCGGCGCTCATCATGAAGGTCAGCCTCTCCCGCAAGTTCTTCCTGGCCATGCTCGCCGTCTGCGCCTTCGCCGTGCTGGGCATGGTGTTCGCTGCGTACCTGAGCCTCAAGTACGGTTTTCTCGGCTACCTCAACCAGCAGGCCGAGGAGCGCATGGATCGCATCGTGCCACGGGTCGAGCAGGCCTACGCCGCCCATGGCGGCTGGGACTTCATCCGCCTCGACAAGGACCGGTGGTTCGAGCTGCTGCGCCCCGAGGACATCCGCTCGGACAAGACCTTCGACCCCAGTCAACTGACCGTCTCCGACCTTACCGGCGCTTTCGTGCGCTTTGCCCTGCTGGACGAGCAGCGCAAACCGATCATCGGCTACCAGGCGGTCGGCGACGCGTTGCTCAAACCGATCCAGTACCAGGGGCGCGTGGTTGGCTGGATGGCCCTGGCGCCGTTGCAGTCGGTGACCAGCGTTGGTGACCGGCGCTTCCAGCTCAACCAACTGCGTTCCAGCCTGCTGATCGGTCTGGCCTGCCTGCTGGCGACCGCGGTGATCGCCTG
Organism: Pseudomonas fuscovaginae SE-1; assembly: GCF_000364705.1. GTDB lineage: Bacteria > Pseudomonadota > Gammaproteobacteria > Pseudomonadales > Pseudomonadaceae > Aquipseudomonas > Aquipseudomonas fuscovaginae_A. The sequence continues at coordinate 28,693 of NZ_AQOH01000163.1, forward strand.
GTGGCTCAGCCGTGCACTGCTGCGACCGATCCGCGAAGTCGCCCGCGCGACTCATCAACTGGCCGCCGGCGACTATGCGATCCAGGTGCCGGTGCGCTCGCAGGACGAGGCCGGGCAACTGGCCGGGGACTTCAACCAGATGGCCGCGACCCTGGCCAGCAACGAGCGCATGCGTCGTGATTTCATGGCCGACATCTCCCACGAACTGCGCACGCCGCTGGCGGTGATGCGTGCCGAGCTGGAGGCCCTCGAGGACGGCATCCGCCCCTTGAATACCAAGGCGCTCAAGTCGCTGCAGGGAGAGGTCGGGGCACTGACCAAGTTGGTGGACGACCTGTTCGACCTGTCCCTGGCCGAGGTCGGCGGACCGACCTACCGCCGCGAGCGCATCGATCTGCGGGTACTGTTGCCGGTGGTGGCCGAAGCCTTTCGGGCCAGCTTTGCCGAGTGTGGCCTGGCGCTGCGCCTGGAACTGCCGGCGCAGTCGCTGTGGGTAATGGGCGACGAGTCGCGCCTGGGCCAGTTGCTGCACAACCTGCTGGAAAACAGCCGGCGCTACACCGACGCGGGCGGCCAGACCGTACTGCGTGCCCTGCAAGACGACGACTGCGTGCTGGTGCAATGCGAGGACAGCGCGCCGGGCGTGGACGCGGCCTCGCTGGAGCGGCTGTTCGAACGCTTCTACCGCGCCGAACGCTCGCGCAACCGTGCCAGCGGCGGCACGGGTCTGGGCCTGGCGATCTGCCGTGGCATCGCTGACGTGCACGGTGGCAAACTCAGTGCCAGGGCCTCCGACATGGGCGGCCTGTTGTTGAGCCTGGAGCTGCCTGTGGCGGGAGATGAGGCATGAGCCTGATTCTGTTGGTGGAAGATGAACCCAAGCTCGCCGCGCTGGTGGGTGACTATCTGCGCGCCGCCAGCTTCGAGGTCGAACACCTGGCCGATGGTCTGGCGGTGGTTCCGGCGGTTCGCCAGCAACCCTATGACCTGATGCTGCTCGACCTGATGTTGCCCGGCCGCGACGGCCTGGACATCTGCCGTGAACTGCGCGGTTTCAGCCGCCTGCCGATCATCATGATGACCGCGCGGGTCGACGAGATCGATCGGCTGCTCGGCCTGGAACTGGGCGCTGACGACTACATCTGCAAGCCGTTTTCCCCGCGTGAGCTGGTCGCGCGGGTCAAGGCCGTGCTGCGCCGCAGCGGGACACCGCAGATCAGCGTTGGCCTGGAGCTGCATGCGCCGACTTTCCAGGCACGCTACCGGGGCGTGGCGCTGGACCTGACCCCGGTGGAGTTCCGCATGCTGGCCGCGCTGGCGGAGCGGCCGGGGCAGGTGCTGTCGCGCGATCAACTGATGAATCACATCTACCAGGACAACCGCGTGGTCGCGGACCGCACGGTGGACAGCCACGTGAAGAACCTGCGGCGTAAATTGACGGCGATCACGCCGGGGATCGATCCGATCCGGTCGGTGTATGGGGTGGGGTATAGCCTGGAGTGTGAGTAGGAGGCCTTTGCTGGTCGCCCGTACGCAGCGAATCGCCTAGAAAACTGCACAGGGCCTGGAGTTTTCCAGAGCGTTGCTTGCGTGTTGGAACCAGCAGCAGGATCGGTGCGGACTCGAACTGCCAGTCGCCAAGCACCCGGATCAATGAGCCGCTGGCCAGGGCGTCGGCGACATCCCACTGCGACCTCAATACCAGCCCCAGGTCCTGTTCCGCCCAGCGGCGGGCCACACCGCCATCGTTGGTGACCATGGCCGGAGTGATGGGCAAGGCTGCGGCATGACCGCCCTTGCGCAATTGCCAGACTGTCGCCAATTCATCGTTTTCCCGGATCGAAATGCAACGATGCCGGCCGAGTTCATCGGGATGTCGGGGTATGCCGTGCTGTTTCAGATAGCCGGGCGAAGCACACAGCCAACGCTCATTGCTGGCCAGGATCCGCGCCGTCCAGGAGTTGTCGCTGATGGGGCCGATGTGGATCACGGCATCGCAGTGCTGCCGACCGGCCCAGGGGGCCTCGCGCAGATCGAGTTCGAGCGTCAGCAGCGGATGCAGTTTGGCAAAGCGCGCGATCAGTGGAGCGATGCGCAGTCGGCCGAAGCCGAAAGGGGCTGCCAGTCGGATGTGCCCCCTGAGCTCGCCATCGGGTGATGCCATCGAGTCCGACAGGTCTTCCAGTTGCTGAAGCACCTGCAAACCTTCCTGCGCCAGCCGTTCACCTTCCTCGGTCAGCCTCAGGCAGCGGGCGTCACGATTCGCCAGGCGTACCCCCAGGTCCGCCTCGAGCTTGCGCAGGCGCATGGAGAGTGCAGGCGGGGTGACCTGCAGGTTGCGCGCCGCTTCGCTGAGCGATCGGGAGCGGGCGATAGCGGTCATCAATTGAAGGTCGGGGATACTGATCATGTAGCTGAGCTTAACGTATGGATCAGTGAGCGTTAACCAAGGAGACGGATGGCTGTATTAGTGTTCAGCGCCAACCCTCCCATAGGAGAACAACCATGAGCGCCCCGTTCGACAGCTTGAACACCCCCGCCGCCATCATCGATGTGGCCCGTATGCAGCGAAACATCGCGCGCATGCAGGCCCAGGCGAACAAGTTGGGCGTGCGTTTGCGGCCCCACGTCAAAACCTCCAAGTGCCTGCCGGTGGTGCAGGCCCAGATCGCCGCTGGAGCGAGCGGGATCACCGTGTCGACCCTCAAGGAAGCCGAGGTCTTTTTCGCAGGCGGCATTACCGACATTCTCTACGCCGTGGCCATGGCCCCGACCAAGCTCCACCAGGCCTGGGAGCTCCGCCGCCGTGGCTGCTCGCTGAAAATCATCACCGACAGCGTGGTGGGCGCCCAGGCCATCATGGACTTCGCCCGTAGCCACCGTGCCAGCTTCGAGGTCTACATCGAAATCGACAGTGATCATCATCGTTCGGGTGTGCGCAGCGACGATCCGGTCTTGATAGACATTGCCACGGTCTTGCAAGGTGGCGGTGTGACCTTGCTGGGGGTCATGACCCATGCCGGAGAAAGCTACAAGCTCGACACCCCACAAGCCTTGCAGGCGCTTGCCGAGGTCGAGCGTCATGAGTGCGTGGCGGCGGCGCAGGCCATTCGTGCAGTGGGGTTGCCATGCCCTGAAGTGAGCGTGGGCTCCACACCCACGGCATTGAGTGCGACGGACCTGTCCGGTGTCACCGAATTGCGTGCCGGTGTCTACGTCTTTTTCGACCTGGTCATGCACAACATCGGGGTCTGCGCGATTGCCGACCTGGCGCTGAGCGTGTTGACCACCGTCATCGGCCACCAGCCGGAGAAGGGCTGGATCATCACCGACTCGGGGTGGATGGCGATGAGCCGTGACCGCGGTACCCAGTCCCAGGCTCGGGATTTTGGCTATGGGCAGGTCTGCACCGCTGAAGGGACGCCTATCGACGGTTTGCTGCTGCGCAGTGCCAATCAGGAGCACGGTGTCGCGGCCTTTGACCCGGTCGAGTGTGATGTGGTGGAGCGATATCCGATCGGAACCCGTCTGCGCATCCTGCCAAATCATGCCTGTGCCACAGGGGCCCAGTTCCCCGGTTATGACGCGCTGACCGAGGAGGGGAGCCTGGAGCAATGGGGACGCTTGCACGGTTGGTGATCGGGAGTGTCGCTTGAGCCACGCTCATGAAGGGCTTGAACAGGCCCGGCAGGCTCGCCGCGCCGGGCTATCCGTTGGGCATCAACCTAGCGCAGTGAGCGCCTTCAACTGCTCTTCGCTAGGAAAACCCCTCGTGCGGTACCGTGGCGGGTAGACGCTGGCCGGCTTCAACAGCCCGCCCAATTTGGACTCCAGCTCATCCCATGCGAACACCTGGGTCCTGGCGCTGCCATCCTCCTGCGGTTCCACCAGCACCACCCGGTCCGTTCTGGGCAGCAGGCTGTCGACGCTTTGCGTCCAACTGCACATCGAGAAGGTCCGGCTGTCATCTTCCGAGTGCTGGTAGAGCATGTAGGACGCCACGAACACGTCCTCATTGTGCTGCTCATGGATCTTGTCGAGCAGCTCTTTCTGCGTGTGGTAGGTGCCCTGGAGCAGCAGGTGTTCCAGGGTGGCGAGGCGCGCCTTGAGTGCCTCGTCCTGGGCCTGGAAGGGAACGATGTGCTGGTCCTGGTAGGTATAGATCTGGCTCGAGACGGCTCGACCGTTTTCCATCGCCTTGAAGGCGACCTCGACCATCTGCGCAATGCCTGGTTCGTCCTTGTCACCGGTCACCATCAGCACGTCGTTGGTCGGGATCATGAACACTGGGCGACCCTTGATCGAAGCCCGTTGCAGGACATCCGGCAGCAGTACCCGGCTGATGTCGTAGCCGTCGCCCCAGCGGCCGACATACAGCCCCGGTATGATCTCGCCGAAAGCCTCCGGGGTGGTTTCACGCAGGTTCTCCACGGCGATCGCCAACGCTTCGTCCAGGCCCACGCCCCAGTGCTCCTCGGGGCCCCTGGTCAAGGTGGCGGTGGACTCGGGCGAGTCGACGGCGAGCAGCATCACGCAGTCCTTGCCCAAGGGCCGCTGGACCACGCTGTAGGGCGCCTCCCAACCTTCGCTGCGGACATGGTGCAGGCGTATTTCTTCGAGCATGCCCAGGTTGCGAATGACCGGCCGTAAGGTCGAGCGGACCTGCTCGAAGGTTTGCGGGGTCTTGTTCTTGGAACTGAGCAGCGTGGCCACGTAGCCATTGAGTACAGCGGCCTTTTGAGGCTTGTCGGCCTTCTGGTAATCGCGAAAGGCGTTGTGCAGGTTGAAGTAGCCGCCGTCGCCGTGCAGCAGGCGAAACTCATCGGCCACGTATTCGAGGTTGCCGCCGTAGCCGGCCTGCCGCACGGCCTGGATGAATTTCTGGGCGAATCCCTCTTCGGTCAGGGGGCGGTTGAAGAGTTTGCCGAGTAGGGTGCCGAACATGCGCGGGGTCCTCCTTGAGTGCGAATGGGTCGTGCTGTTGAGTGAGAGGGGCAGGGTAAATACTGAGGTTTGGCGCTGTGAGCGCGGAAACTCCCATGTGCCCGTTGATCATTAGGCCAGAAGACTCATGGCCCAAAGGGATCTTTATAACGGTTCTGGATTCGCTCCAGTTCGCCCGATTGGCGCATCTGCTCCAGGGCATTGGCCCAGTTGGCGACCACCTTGTCGTCGGAATCGAGACTGAAGGCGATGTAGAGCGAGGAGTGGTAAAGCTCAACCGGGATCTGTCGCAAGGCACCGGGAGGGATGTTCAACTGGCGGCTGTAATAGGCCACGCCCGCGTCGGTGTCGCCGGCGATGACTTCGGTACGCCCGGCCAGCAACATGCGATAGAGCTGCAGGCTCCCGGTGGCACTCTTCTCTAGGTTCGGGAAGCCTTGCGCCTCCAGCTTGTCGGGGATCAGGCCGGCATGCCGGGTGGTGACGCGGGGCGCTTGCTTGAGTTGCTCCAGCGTGTCCACCGGTTGCCGGGTGGTCGCCAACTGGTAGGCATGGATGGACTCCTCGGCGATGGGGCCGACCCACTTGTACAAGGGCTCGCGCTCCGGAGTCCGGAACATCGAGAACATGATGGTTCTGGGCTGGTGTTGCAGGGACAGGGTGGCGCGCATGCTGGGCACCATGGTCACGCGGAACTGATCGCCGGTGCGCGCCATGATGCCACGCACGATCTCCGTGGCCATGCCGGTGAGCTGGTTGTTCTCCAGGTAGTTGTACGGCGCCCACTCCTCGGTGACGAGTTCATAGCGCTCGGCCCGGGCGGAGTTGCCGACAAACAGGCAAAACAGCGCTGCAATCAGTACGGGATACTTCACGTCTTGTGCCTGGTGGACTGTGCAGCGATCAAGGGAGGGTATGATTCAACGGGTAGCGTGAGTATAGACACTAAACACCTGAGAACAGTTCTCATGGACGCATGAGGGTCGATTTTGTGTAGGCGGGCCTGGATGTCATGAACACCCTGGTGACCCACCTGTTGAAATGGAACGGAAATGAACCGAAAAATTCCATCGCCGCTGGAAATGGAACGTGCCAGCCATGAGGCATTTCAGGCGTTGTGGGAGCAGGGGCAGTTTGGCGGGCAGCGGTTGGGGCAGGCGTTCTACAACCATTTTCGCCTGCACAGGCTCACGGATCAGTCCGTTCTGCAGGGGCTGTACGAGGCTGACGGCGAAAGGGCTCGTGCGCTGATCGCTCGGGTTTTTCTGGTTCGCTAGCGGGCCGGCTCAATGCAGGTGGGCTGTGAGCCAGGCGCGAGAAGGGCTGTACGGTAATGGCTGCTAGAGAAAATCCAGGTCCAGCTGCTGCTCCTGGGAAAAACCCTTGAGCCACGAGGATTGCATTGCCGGGTGTTGGTAGGGGCAATGAAAGACCTTCCCGCCCTTGCGTGCCGCATCGGCACCGGCGGCCCTGATGGCCAGGTGTGGGTTGTTGAAACGACGTCTGTCCAACGGTTTCGGAACGCTTGCTGTTTGACTCACCGGCGCAGTCTCCCAAGGCAGCAGGTGAGCCAAACGATAGCATTCGCCTGTGACGGCTGATATAGCCGTGCAAAGCCGTCGATCAGTAGACTCCACCGCCCGAGGTGGCAGGCTGCTCCGTCTCCTTGAAACGCCCCGCCAGCGTCTGCAATCCACGCATCAGCACCGTGGTATCCACACCCACCGCGACGAACAATGCGCCCAATTCCAGGTAGCGCCGCGCCAGCTTCTCATCCGCACTCAGGATCCCCGCCGCCTTGCCGGCCTTGCCCACCCGCAGGATGGCGTCCTCGATCGCCGCCTGGACTTCCGGATGGCCCGGATTGCCGCGATGGCCCATCGATGCCGACAGGTCGGCCGGGCCGATGAACACCCCGTCCACGCCTTCGACCGCCGCGATTTCATCGAGGTTGGCCAGACCTTCGCGGTTTTCGATCTGCACCAGCAGGCACATCTGTTCATCGGCCTTGTCCAGGTAGCCGGGTACCGTGTTCCAGCGCGAAGCTCGTGCCAGGGCGCTGCCCACCCCACGAATGCCGTTGGGCGGATAGCGGGTGGCGCGAACCAGTTCGCGTGCCTGTTCCGCGCTTTCCACCATCGGTACCAGAAGGGTCTGGGCGCCGATGTCCAGCACCTGCTTGATCAGCGCGGCGTCGCCGATCACCGGACGGATGATCGGTTGCGCCGGATACGGCGCGACGGCCTGCAACTGGCCGAGCAGGCTGCGCAGGTCGTTCGGCGCATGCTCGCCGTCGATCAGCAGCCAGTCGAAGCCAGCGTTGGCGGCCAGCTCCGCACAGTAGGCATCGGCCAGCCCCAGCCAGACACCGATCTGCGGCTCCTTCGCCTTGAGCCGGGCCTTGAAGGTATTGATCAGCATGGGCATGTCCTCCGGTTCAGACGAAGCGGCAGGCGATGCTGCCGAGCAGGTCGTAGTCGACGTGGAAGGTGTCGCCCGGGTTGGCGGCGACCGGGCGGGTGAACGAGCCGCCGAGGATGATCTGCCCAGGTTGCAGGGTGACGTCGTACGGCGCCAGCTTGTTCGCCAGCCACGCCACGCCCTTGGCCGGGTGGTTGAGCACGGCGGCGCTGACGCCGGATTCCTCGATCACGCCATTGCGATACAGCACGGCTGGCACCTTGCGCAGGTCGATTTCGGTCGGCCGCACGGCGCGGCCGCCCATGACCACGCCGGCATTGGCGGCGTTGTCGGAGATGGTGTCGAAGACCTTGCGCGTGGCCTTGGTCTGCGGGTCGATCTGCTGGATGCGTGCGTCGATGATTTCCAGCGCGGGGATCACCCACTCGGTGGCGTCGAGCACGTCGAACACCGTGCAGTTGGGGCCCTTGAGCGGCTTGCCGAGAATGAACGCCAGCTCCACCTCGACCCGTGGAACGATGAAGCGCTCGAAGGGAATGTCGCTGCCTTCGTCGAAGAACATGTCGTCGAGCAGCGCGCCGTAGTCTGGTTCGGTGATGTTCGATGACACTTGCATGGCGCGTGAGGTCAGGCCGATCTTGTGGCCGACCAGCTTGCGCCCGGAGGCGATCTTCCTGGCGACCCAGGCCCGCTGGATGGCATAGGCGTCCTCGATGGTGATGTCGGGATGGTCGAGCGAGAACTGGCGAACCTGTTCGCGCGAGCGTTCGGCCTGGTCGAGGCGGGCGGCGGCTTGCTGGATGAAGGTGGAATCGAGCATGGGCAGAATCTCTCTCAAGGGTTGACGGTGGCGGCCCGGGTGCGCAGCACCAGCAGGCCGCCGAGGGCGATGAACAGGGCCAGGATGTGCAGGGCCAGGCTCGGGCTGTGGGTGGTGTCGCGCATCCAGCCGATGAAGTAGGGGGTGAGGAACGAGGCAACGCTGCCCAGGGAGCTGATCAGGGCGATGCCGGTGGCCTGGGTGCGGTCATTGAGGTAGGCCGGTGGCAGTTGCCAGAACATCGGCAGCGCGGCGCTGGCGCCCATGCCGGCGATGATCAGTCCGGCACCCAGGCCGTAGACCGTGTCGCTCAGGTGCAGGTCGGCGGCCATCTGCATCTTGGCGAAGCCGATGTTGATCCGGTCCAGGTGTGCGAACAGGTAGCACACCAGCAATAGCGGGATCAGCCGCCAGGTCACCTGGCGGTAAACGCGGGCAGCAGGGTCCTGTGCCGCGCACAGGGTCGAGGCGGAGTGGGTCGTGCTCATGGTCTTGTACTTTTTATGGGATGAGACGGGATAGGCTCAGGCGCGGCCGTTGAACAGCGGGTGCAGGCTGCTGTGCTTGCCGTCGTAGACCTGGGCCTGGCTTTCGTCGATCTGCAGGGTGATGCCGATCGGTCGTCGTTTTAGCAGCGGGTCCAGCACCTCTTTCAGCACCGCCAGCAGGCTGTCGCCGACCGCGCTGTGCACGGCGCCGCTGCGCCCCAGGCCCATGCGCAGGTTGGCGTAGAGAAAGCCGTAGTCGCCCTGGCCGTCGGCCACCGCGCAATGCGCGGCGGGGTAGGCCAGCACCCGGGTACCTCCGGTGGGGAAGACCTGCTTGCCGCTGTCGTCGCGGGCCTGGAGCATGGTGTCGGCCAGGCGGCGGCACAGCGCGGGCATGTCGGCCTCGGCTTCAAGGTCCGGGGTGTACAGCAATACCAGATGAGGCATGGGGGGCTCCTCGTTTCAAAGGCGGTTGGCGAGGCCGGCCGACGCGGGGTTGGAGGCCTGGGCGGCGGGAATGGCCGAACCGTCCTGCGGCGTGACCGGGAACACGGCGTTGATCTGTCCGGTGCCGGAGGAACCGAAGTAGGGCGTCAGTACCTCGACATGGCCGTCGTAGGCCGACCAGCCCAGCGCCCCGAGCAGCATTGCCGTGTCGTGCATGAAACCTTCGCCGTGACCCTTGGCGGCGTATTCCGGGAGCATCGCGCAGAAGTCCGCCCACTCGGCGTCTTCCCACATTTTCACCACACGGTTGTCCAGGGTTTCCAGGAACGGGCTCCAGACCTTGGTGGCGAAGTCCGGCGCCTGGCCGTTCTGGGCGAAACGGTGCGACAGCGAGCCGCTGGCGAGAAACGCCACGGTGCCGTCGTAGTGGTCCTCGACCGCCTTGCGCATGGCCCAGCCCAGGCGCGCGCTGTCGGCGAGGAAGTGCGAGGTGCACAGGGCCGAGACCGAGACGACCTTGAAGTGCTGGTCCTGGTTCATGTAGCGCATCGGCACCAGCGTCCCGTATTCCGGGCCCAGGGTAGTGGCGTGGTGGGCCATGGTCTCGACACCGAGGCGGTTGCAGGTGTCGGCCAGCAGCTTGCCCAGTTCGCTGTTGCCGGGAAAGGCGTAGGGCATGTTGCTGATGAAATGCGGCAGCTCGTTACTGGTGTACACGCCCTCGAAGCTCGGGCTGCAGAGCACGTGGTAGTTGGCGTTGACCAGCCAGTGGGTGTCGAACACGACGATGGTGTCCACGCCCAGTTCGCGGCAGCGCCGGCTGATCTCGTAGTGCCCGTCGATGGCGGCCTGGCGGAAGCCCTGGCGCGGGCCGGGCAGTTCGGACAGGTACATGGAGGGCACGTGGGTGATCTTGGCGGCCAGTGCGAGCTTGCCCATGGGATTCTCCGGTAATTGATTGTTGTTGTCGGTCCGCGTCCGCGGTGGGAGCCGGCCAGGCCGGCTCCAGCAGGGTGCAGCATGCCTTCTCGGGTTCATACACCCCAGCGCGGAATGTGGTGGCTGCCCATGGAGATGCACACGTTCTTGATCTCGGCGAACACCTCGAAGCTGTACTGACCACCTTCGCGGCCGGTACCCGACCCCTTCACACCACCGAACGGCTGGCGCAGGTCGCGCACGTTCTGGCTGTTGATGAACACCATGCCGGCCTCGATGCCACGGGCCAGGCGATGGGCCTTGCCGATGTCCTGGGTCCAGATGTAGGAGGCCAGGCCGTACTCGGTGTCGTTGGCCAGCTTGAGCGCTTCGGCCTCGTCCTTGAACGGGATCAGGCAGACCACCGGGCCGAAGATTTCTTCCTGGGCGATGCGCATGCCGTTGTTCACGTCGGCGAACACGGTCGGTTGGATGAACTGACCTTTTGCCAGGTGCGCCGGCAGGTTGGCCGGACGCTCCAGGCCGCCGGCGAGCAGCGTGGCGCCTTCCTCGAGGCCGATGCGGATGTAGCCGGTGACCTTGTCGTAGTGCTGCTGGGTGATCATCGAGCCGACCTGGGTCTTCGGATCGGTCGGGTCGCCGACGATCAGGCGCTTGGCCCGCGCGGCGAACTCGGCGACGAATTGCGGGTAGACGCTTTCCTGGATGAAGACCCGGCTGCCGGCGGTGCAGCGTTCGCCGTTGAGCGAAAAGATGGTGAACAGCGCGGCGTCCAGTGCACGTTCCAGATCGGCGTCTTCGAAGATCAGCACCGGCGACTTGCCGCCCAGCTCCATGGAGTACTTCTTGAGGCCCGCTGTCTGCATGATCGTCTTGCCGGTGGCGGTACCGCCGGTGAAGGAGATCGCCCGCACGTCCGGGTGACGGACCAGCGCGTTGCCAGCGGTCGCGCCGTAGCCCTGGATCACGTTCAGCACGCCGTTGGGAATGCCGGCCTCGACGGCCAGGCGACCCAGTTCATTGGCGGTCAGCGGCGACAGTTCGGACATCTTCAGCACCGCCGTGTTGCCCAGCGCCAGACACGGCGCGGTCTTCCAGGTGGCGGTCATGAACGGCACGTTCCACGGCGACACCAGGCCACAGACACCCACCGGCTGGTACAGGGTGTAGTTGAGCATCTGGTCGTCGACCGGGTAGGTGTGGCCGTCCATGCGCGTGCAGACTTCGGCGAAGAAATCGAAGTTGTGCGAGGCACGCGGGATCAGCACGTTCCTGGTCTGGTGGATCGGCAGGCCGGTGTCCAGGGTTTCCAGCTCGGCCAGGTGCGGCACGTTCTGGTCGATCAGCTCACCGAGCTTGCGCATCAGCCGGGCGCGTTCCTTGGCCGGGGTGTTGGCCCACTTCGGAAAGGCTTCCTTGGCCGCGGCCACGGCCTGGGCGACTTCCTCGGCACCGCCGCTGGCGACTTCACCGATCGCCTCGCCGGTGGCCGGGTTGTAGTTGACGAAGGTGTCTTTGCTTTCGACCTCACGGCCGTTGATCCAGTGCTTGATCATGCTGCTCATGCCTTGTTGTGCTTGACGTTGTGCTTGAAGAAGTCAGCCTCGCTGACGATCCGGTTGACCAGGCGACCGACGCCTTCGACTTCCACCACCACTTCATCGCCCGGCACCACGTCGGCCAGGCCCTCCGGCGTGCCAGTGGCGATCATGTCGCCCGGCTGCAGGGTCATGAAGCTGGAGAAGTATTCGATCAGGTAGGGGATGTCGAAGATCATGTCCGCGGTGGTGCCTTCCTGCTTCAGCTCACCGTTGATCCAGGTGCGCAGTTTCAGGTTCGACGGGTCCGGCACGTCGGCGACATCGACGATCCACGGCCCGACCGGGGTGGTGGCGTCGCGGTTCTTCACCCGCAGGTTGGGGCGGTAGTAGTTTTCCAGGTAGTCGCGGATCGCGTAGTCGTTGCACACGGTGTAGCCGGCCAGGTACTGCAGGGCGTCTTCGCGCCTGACGTGCTTCGCCGGCTTGCCGATCACCGCGACCAGCTCGCACTCGTAGTGCATGTAGGTCACGCCGTCCGGGCGCCAGGTCTGCTGGTTGTGGCCGGTGTAGGTGCCTGGCGACTTGATGAACGCCAGCGGTTCGGTCGGCGGGGTGAAGGCCAGCTCGCGGGCGTGGTCGGCGTAGTTCAGGCCCAGGGCGAACATGTTGCCGTTGGCCGGCGGCAGCCAGGTGACCTGCTTCTCGCCGAGCACGCGGCCATCTTCCAGGCGCACGCTGTGGTCGTCGTTGACCTGCACCGCGTGCACGTTGCCTTCGAACAGGATACGGGCGTGTTTCATGGGCGTGGCTCCTGTTCACTGACGATGTGGTTGGTCAAACGGCCCAGGCCGGTGATCTCGACATCCACCCGGTCACCCGGCTGCACGTCGACACGACCTTCCGGGGTGCCGGTGATCAGTACATCGCCGACCTCCAGGGTCATGAATTCGCTCAGTTCGGCGATCAGTTTCGCTACGCCCCGCACCTGGTTGGCGGTGGTGTTTTCCTGCACGACTTCGCCGTTGACCAACAGCTTGAGGGTCAGCGTCTGCGGATCGGCCACCTCGCGGGTGGGCACCAGCACCGGGCCCAGCGCGCAGAAGCCGTCACGGCACTTGGCCTTGACCGCCGGGCGGTAGTAACTGTCTTCCGGCAGGCTGAATTCGTTGGCGATGGTGTAGCCGGCCACATGCTCCAGGGCCTGGGCCTCGCTGACCCGGCTGGCGCGCTTGCCGATCACCACGGCCAGGGCCGGGCCCGGTTGCAGGCGTTCGCCAGCCGGTTGCTCGACGGTGCCGTCGTGCTGGTTGCGGGTGTTGGGCGTCTTGATGAACAGCACCGGCTTGACCGGTGGTTTCTGGTAGGGCGCCGTGTTGAACTCGGGCAGGCGCTGGGCGAGCAGGCCTTGGTAGTTCAGGGCGATGCCGAACAGCGTTCCGTGGGCCGTGTCGTACAGGCTTCGGGGCATCTCGATCTCCTGGAAGGGCCTGGGGCCCGATATTGTTAATGTGTTAACGTTATAATTAATATGTTAACGATCGTCAAGCGAGGTTGCGCCCGGCCAACTGTTCAAAGCCGGTAAAAGCGCGCAGCATGCCGCCATAACAACAAGGAATTCCGTGATGCGCAGCGAACGTTCGCCCATCCCCAACATCAACATCGGGCAGGTCTACGACCAGCGCTACAGCGATGCCGAGATCCACTACGACCGCCTGAGCAACCTGGCCGGTTTCTTCGGCCGCAACATGCCGGTGCACCGCCACGACCGCTTTTTCCAGGTGCATTACGTCAAGAGCGGGGCGGTGCGCGTGTACCTCGACGACCGCCAGTTCGTCGAGCGCGGGCCGATGTTCTTCCTCACGCCGCCGACCATTCCGCATTCCTTCGTCACCGAGTTCGACGCCGACGGGCATGTCCTGACCGTACGCCAGCAACTGGTCTGGCAACTGCTCGAAGAGGACCCGGCGCTCGCGCCACCGCCGCCGATGGCGCCGGCCTGCGTCGCCCTGGATCGGCTCCC
>NZ_AQOH01000164.1 GCF_000364705.1 Pseudomonas fuscovaginae SE-1
CGGCGACCAGTTGGCCGAAGCGCGGCGCCTGGAACTGATGTTCGAGGCGCTCAGGGAAGAGATCGAAGGCCAGGCCAGTGGCCGCGCCCCGGCGCTGCACGCGCTGACGCGGCTGGTGCTGATCAGCCTGCTGCGGCTCTCGGCCCACTCGCTCACGGCGCAACCGGCGCGGCACGAGGACTTGCAGGTGTTCCACCGCTTCAACGCGTTGATCGAGGCCCACTACCTCGAACACCTGCCGCTGGCCGCGTATGCCGAGCGCCTGGGCGTGACCGAGGCGCGGCTGAACGATATCTGCCGACGCATCGCCGACCTGTCCTCCAAGCGCCTGGTGCTCGAACGGCTGATGCAGGAAGCGCGGCGCCTGCTGCTGTTCACCGGCCATTCGGCCAACGAGATCTGCTACCAGCTCGGCTTCAAGGACCCGGCCTATTTCAGCCGGTTCTTCCAGCGCTATGCACAGATGACGCCGGGCGAGTACCGGCAGCGCCAGGGCGGTTTCAGAGGGTGACGGCATGGTGCGGCCTTGGGGTGAACGCCTGTTGTGCCGTTATCGTGGCGGCGCCCGGAACGCCGGCCAATGCCTTTTCCGGGCAAGCGCTGGTACTTTCCATGAACGGCGCAGGCGTCGCTTGCCACCGCGTATCGCCGGCTCGTAAGCTGACCGGCCTTTCACTGACCTTGCCCTGAACATGCCCGTGCCACGTCCCTCACTGACCCTGTCGTTGCTCCAGGCCCGCGAAGCCGCGATGGCCTTTTTCCGTCCTTCGCTCAATGCCCACGACCTCACCGAGCAGCAGTGGCGGATCATCCGCATCCTGCGCCAGAACGGCGAGCTGGAGAGCTACCAGTTGGCCGAGAAGGCCTGCATCCTCAAGCCGAGCATGTCCGGTGTGCTGGTGCGCATGGAGCGTGACGGGCTGGTGCGTCGCTTCAAGTCCAACGAGGACCAGCGGCGCATGTTCGTCGCCCTGACCGACGCCGGCCAGCAGCGTTTCGACGAGATGGCCGGCGACATGGAGTTGAACTACCAACGCCTGGTTTCACGCCTGGGCGAAGACAAGCTGGCCTTGCTCCACGAGCTGCTCGACGAGCTGAAAGCCATCGAACCGTAATCGTCAGCGGGCCACCAGCAGGGTCGTGGAAAGTACAATCGGCCCTGTGGAACGTCCATTTTCCAAGTAGGGGCGGCGGGAAATACTGGAGGGGAATCCAATAATAATTCGGGACTCCCCATGAAACAGCCCAACCCGCTGCTCGAAGACCTCAAGGCCATTCTGCCGACCATCGCCGCCAATGCCGCGCAGGCGGAAAAGGACCGCCAGGTACCCGCTGAAAACATTGCCCTGCTCAAACAGATCGGCCTGCACCGGGCGTTCCTGCCCAAGGTCTACGGTGGCCTGGAAATCGCCCTGCCGCAGTTCTGCGACTGCATCGCGCTGCTGGCCGGCGCCTGTGCCAGTACCGCCTGGGCCATGAGCCTGCTGTGCACCCACAGCCACCAGATGGCGATGTTCTCCAAGCAGATGCAGGACGAAATCTGGGGCGAAAACCCCGATGCCACCGCCAGCAGCTCGATCGCGCCGTTCGGCAAGGTCGAGGAAGTCGAGGGCGGTGTGATGTTCAGCGGCCAGATGGGGTGGAGCAGCGGTTGCGACCACGCCGAGTGGGCGATCCTCGGCTGCCGCCGGGTCAACCACGAAGGCGGCCAGGACTACTGCTTCGCCGTGCTGCCGCGCCGCGACTACGAGATCCGTGACGACTGGTTCTCCGCCGGCATCAAGGGCAGCGGCACCAAGACCCTGATCGTCGACAACGTGTTCGTGCCCAACCATCGCATCCAGAAAGCCAAGGACATGATGGAGGGCAAGTCGGCCGGCTTCGGCCTGTACCCGGACAGCAAGGTCTTCTACTCGCCATACCGTCCGTACTTCGCCAGCGGTTTCGCCACCGTCAGCCTGGGCGTGGCCGAGCGCATGCTCGAGGCCTTCAAGGAAAAGACCCGCAACCGCGTACGGGCCTACACCGGCGCCCAGGTCGGCGCCGCCACCCCGGCGCTGATGCGCCTGGCCGAGTCCACCCACCAGGTCGCCGCGGCACGGGCCTTTCTGGAAAAGACCTGGGCCGAACACGCTGAACACAGCGAAGCCCATCGCTACCCGAGCCGCGAAACCCTGGCCTTCTGGCGCACCAACCAGGGCTACGCGGTGAAGATGTGCATCCAGGCCGTCGACCGGCTGTTCGAAGCCGCCGGTGGCGGGGCGTGGATGGAGTCCAACGAACTGCAACGCCTGTGGCGTGACTCGCACATGACCGGTGCCCATGCCTACACCGATTACGACGTCTGCACGCAGATCCTCGGCCGCGAGCTGATGGGCCTGGAACCCGACCCGAGCATGGTCTGAAACCGCTCCATCCATAACAACAATCGAGGGGCTGCCACTGCGGCGGCTCCGGGAGTCTTGCATGTCTGCTGAATTCGATTCGCGCGCGTTTCGCCGTGCGCTGGGCAACTTCGCCACTGGCGTGACCGTGGTCACTGCCGCCACCGCCGACGGTCGTCGGGTCGGCGTCACCGCCAACAGCTTCAACTCGGTCTCGCTGGAGCCGGCGCTCATTCTCTGGAGCCTGGACAAGCGCTCGGGCAGCCTGGAGGTGTTCGAGCGGGCCAGCCATTTCGCCGTGAACATTCTCGCCGCCGACCAGATCGACCACTCCAATCACTTCGCCCGCAGCAAGGACGATCGCTTCGCCGACATCGAGCATGAGCTGGGCGAGGGCGGGGCACCGCTGCTGGCCGATTGTGCGGCGCGCTTTCGCTGTGAAAAGTACCAGATGGTCGACGCCGGCGATCACTGGATCCTGATCGGCAAGGTGGTGGCCTTCGACGACTTCGGCCGTGCACCGCTGCTGTATCACCAGGGCGCCTACTCGATGGTGCTGCCGCACACGCGCATCACCCAGCCGGATCTCACCGAGCGGCCAAGCAGCCACTTCCAGGGTCGCCTGCGTGACAATCTCTACTACCTGATGACCCAGGCCGTGCGCTGCTACCAGGGCGCCTACCAGCCACGGCAACTGGCGACCGGCTTGCGCACCAGCGAAGCACGCATGCTGATGGTGCTGGAGAACGACGCCGGCCTGAGCCAGGCCGAACTGCTGCGCGAAGTGGCAATGCCACAGCGTGAAGTGGAAGAGGCCATCGCCAACCTGTGCCGCAAGGGCCTGGTCACCGAGACGGAAGGGCGCGTGCGGCTGTCCGTGGCCGGCATCGACCAGACCGAGGCGCTGTGGACCATTGCCCGTGAACAGCAGGAGCGGGTGTTCAGCCAGTTCGATGAGGAGCAGGTGGCGAACTTCAAGCAGGTGTTGCAGGCGATCATCTCGGGTTAAACGAGCGTGCCAGGTAGCGCTTCTGGTCCGGTGTTGCCTGGCCTGGCGCTATCGCCAGCAAGCCGGCTCCCACAGTGGGGTGGCGTTCACAAACGTTGTGGTCGCCTCTCTCTCCTGTAGGAGCCGGCTTGCTGGCGAAGCTTTTGATCTTCGGGCATTCCAGCGGTGCTCACCGGCCCGTCATCGTCAGGCCGACCGGAGGCCGGCGTTCGGATAGAGGGCTTACTGCCTCCAGGACAACGGCGTCATCCCCTCGGCTTTCAGGAATGTTCTGGAAAAATGCGCTTGATCACAAAAGCCGCACTCCAGCGCGATATCGACCAGCAGCATCCGCGAGCGGGTCAGCAGCTCCTTGCTCCTGCTCAGCCGCTGTTCGCGCAGCCACTCCTGGGGAGGGAGCCGGGTGCTTTCCTTGAACATGCGTGAAAAATGACTGCGTGACAGTGCGCAGGCTTGTGCGACTTCTGCCACCGATATTCCTCTGTCCAGATGATCCAACATCAATTGCTTGGCCGTGCGGACTTGCCAGGGCTTGAGCCGTTTGGGCAAATCCACTTCAACAGTCGCCAACACGATGCAATCGTTACTGTTCATGGAGATCCATTTCCCCTGGGTGTTAGGTGTTTGGGTCAGGCAGCGCGCCGCCCTGAGACCTCGGGGAGTGAGAGCCTTCTCAGCGGGTTGTCGCCAGGTGCCGGCAAAAGATAGCGAAACATGCGTCGAAATGAAGGCGCACTTTTGCCTCCTTGGAGGCGCATTAATGCGCCATAAATGGCGCTCTCGCGGTGCTAGCATCTGTGCCATGCGGATCATGTCGATCCCACTCGCCAGGAGAATCCAATGGCTGCTTCACGACCTTTCAACGACGACACCGCCTACTGGGGCGTTCCATGGGAAGACAGCTACGGTTATCCGCAAGCGCGGCGGGTAGGGAACGAAATCTTCGTGTCGGGGCAGTTCAACCACGACGAGGAGGGCAACCTGGTCGCCCCCGCGCCGCTGGATGCCGACGGCAGGCCGAACGATTACTCCTCGATGGGAGAGCAGATGCGGGTCTCCTACGACAACATTTCCAAGTTGCTCGCCCTGTATGGCGCCACGCTGCAGGATGTCGTCGAAGAGACGCTGTATGTGCTGGACATGGACGCGGCCTTTGCCGTCGTCGGCAAGGTGCGCAAGGCCGCCTACGGTACGGAACGCCCCCAGGCGGCCAGTAACATCATCGGGGTATCGCGACTCGCGCAACGGCCGCAACTGATCGAGATCGTGTGCAGGGCGGTGATCGGCGCGCAGAGCCGATAATCAGCACTCGCAACCTATGAGGCCTGCAAAGGCTGATGCCCTTCCACCAGCGGCTTCAGGTCGGCCACGGCCGCTGCGCAGAAGGTCATGAAGGCTTTGACCCGCCAGGACTTTCTGATGTCCTGGTGGGTGAGCAGCCAGAGCTCGTCCTGCAGCTCTCGCACCACGGGGCCGACGCGAACCAACCCTGGCGTGATGTCGCCGAGCATGCAGGGCAGAAAGCCAAAACCCAGGCCGGCCGCGATGGCCGCGCTGGCGGCGGCAACCGAGTCAGTGCGGTACGAGATGTGCTCCGGGGCCACCCGGCACTCGACATGGTTCGTCGCCTTCAAGCCCTGTAAACCGCCGGAGTAGGACACCCAGGACTGACCTTCCGCGAAGGGATCGGCAGTGACCGCCTGCTTGGCGGTGCCATAAGCGGCCCAGGCGATATTGGCCAGCTTGCGACCCACCAGCGTGTCCGCCGGTTTTCGGGTGGCACGCACGGCGATATCCGACTCGTCCCTGGCCAGGCTCAACGTCTGGTTGCCCACCAGCACTTCGATCGTGATGCCTTCATTGAGGGTTTTGAAGTTCGCGATGATCGGGGTGAGAAAGTACAGAAGCAGCGAGTCGCTGGTGGTGATCCGCAGTTTCCCCAGGGGGCCCTGGCCGGCACGCGAAACCCTGCGGGTGACACTGACGATGTCCAGCTCGACGCGCTCGGCCAGTGCACGCAACTCGGCACCCTCGGCCGTCAGCAAGTAGCCCGCCTTTCGATGATCGAAGAGCGCCACCCCGAGTGATTTTTCAACCTGGGAGATACGCCGCGACACGGTGGAGACATTGATGCCGAGCTTCTTGGCCGTGTCAGCGCGATTGCCACAATCGCTCAGGGTCTTGATGATCCGCAAATCGTCCCATGAGAGCTGGCCGACAGCCTCGCCAGCATCCCATTTGGGGCCTTGGGGAGCAGCAGGGGCGGGCGAACGGCTTTCAGGTGACGACTTCACATAAATCATTCCAGATAGGGTGCGCTGATGATACGAGAAGGGGCCGGTTCAACCAATATGGCGAAAACCCCCTCAGTAGAAGTCGTAGTAAAGCTGCCATTCCCCTGTTGCCGTGTTTTTCCAGAACATGAGGCTACCGCTGTCGACCACGTTCAAATGGATCTTTGCATCTGACGAAACCTGGAACACGAACTCAAAACCATCCCCCGGATCAACACCCGATTGGCAAAACGAGGGGTAGCCGCCGATCTTGTGTTCGTAAACATGGGTGGTCAGGTCGTAGTAGCTGTCTATCGTCCCGGCTCGCTCGAGTTTGAGTATCTCGTCCTCAAGCTCTGCGGGAACGCCACCGCCATCCCATAGCGGAAAGTCGTCCATCAACTCGGCCTTCAAGGGAAACGCCTTGAGGGGCGAGTCCGCCACGGAAAGCGATTTGTTGACCAGGGTATCGGCCTCGCCGTACTCCCGGATCAACCAATTGTCGCCCATGGGCTCGAATGGCTCTGGAAACTCCCTGGAAATGAACAGCGTGAGTACCCGAACGTTCGCCAGTGCCGGGCCGGTGTACGGCAGGCTGGGCAGGTAAAACTGCGCATAGGGCAGCATCTGCTCACCCGCGGCGTTCACCGGAATGGTTTCATCCGGTCGAAACAGGAAGACCTTGCCCAGCCAGCTTTCATCGTGCTCATGGGTAGGTCGAAACCCGCCGGCGACAAATTTTGTCGCCGGTCGCACCAGGCGCAATTTGATCTCTTCGATATCCATTCGGGCGTTAACTTGATCAGCCAATAGGTCGATGGGCGAGCATACCATGGGGAGGGATGCCGGCATTTTGATCATGCTCAGACGCCAGCCTGGGAACGATCACGGCGGGTCGCTCTGGTTATCGGCGTTCCCATAGGTCATGGTCGCGGCTGACTGCAGGGTCGAGTGGCGGTCGAGGAGGGGGGATTCAGCGAGGTCGGTGATCGTTTCGGTGTCCATAGCGCATGCGATCCGGGCAGTCGGGGTGTCACGTGCTCGGCGCAAGCCGATGAAAGCGCTTTCGGAAAAGCGCGGGTGAAATTCCAATACGCTGGCAGAAAAGCCGCCTGAACGAATTGCTGTCTTCGTAGCCGACTCGGTGGGTGATGACCTCAAAACCAAGGCGGGTGGTTTCCAGCAATTGTTTGGCCTTTTCCAGGCGCAGGGTCTGGAGGTAGGTCAGCGGCGTTTGGCCGGTGGCTTCTTTGAAGCGGCGCTTGAAGTTGCGCACGCCGAAGCCGAATTGATCGGCTAGCTCGGCGATACTGTTGGGTTCGGCAAAGTTGGCCTCCATCCAGTCCTGCACGCGCATGACCGCCTCGTCCGCATGCCCGCGCGGCATCGACCAACTGATGTAAACGGTCTGCTCGCTGCGTACGCCGTCAACCAACAGGTAACGGCCACACTGTTGTGCCAGTTCAAACGAGGCAAAACGGCGAACCAGGTGCAGCAGCAGGTCCATGGCGGCACTCGCGCCGGCACTGCTGATCAGGCGACCGTCTTCGCATAGGATACGGCGCTCATCCAGGCAGACCTTCGGATAGTGCCGGCGCAGATAATCGGCGAACGCCCAGTGAGTGGTGGCCTCTACGCCGTCGAGCAAGCCGGCTTCGGCGAGCATGAAGGTGGCGGTGCACATGGACGCGATAATGGCGCCCTTGCGGTGCTGGTGACGCAACCAGGTGCCGTACTGTGCAAAAGTCGGCAGGGCCTCACGCAGGCTGAAGAGAAAGCCAGGAATCAGTACGAGGTCTGTTCTGTCAATCGTGTTGAGCCCTGCATCCACGGGCATGGAGCGTCCCAGGGCATTGTTCACAGGCAGCCCATCCAACGAGGCGACGCACACGGTAAAGGGTTTCTCGGCAGGAGCCGCCAGGCGGTTTGCCGCATCCAGTACCTCTATTGCCAGGGCGGCAGAGGCCTGCGAACTGTACTCGGCCAGGACAAGCGTGACGTGCATGAGAATCCTTTTGCGCAATTGGCATGAAATTAGTCATTTCTGCATCTACCTTACCCCGAACAGCCCCTCTAGAGTGCGGCATCTTTCCGCTCCAGCAGGTATTTTTTGCAATGAACTTATGGTTTCGCCTTTTCCTGATGCTGTTGCGCCGTCCGTGGCGCCGCCCCGTGCACGGTCTCACCACCACGGTGGTGCACCTGCGCGTCTGGCCACTGGACCTGGACTTCAACCGGCACGTTACCAACGGCCGCTACTTCACCCTGGCCGACGTCGGCCGAATGGATTATGTGCTTCGCAGCGGCGCTTTTCGCGTGGCGCTCAAGCATCGCGCAATGCCTATCGTGGGCGATGTGTGGGGCAAGTTTCGCCGCGAGCTCAAGCTGTTCGAGCGCTTTGAAATTCACACACGCATGCTCGGCTGGGACCACAAGTGGAGCTTCGTCGAGCACCGCTTTGTCAAAGACCGGCGCGTGATTGGGGTCGTGGTCATGCGCGGGTTGTTTCGCGGGCCAAAAGGCAGTGTCGCACCGGCCGAGTTTGCCGATGCCTTGGGCATGGATAAGCAATCGCCCGTGCTGCCTCGCTGGCTGGCTGAATGGTCGGCCAGTTGCGACGGTCTGAGCGCCACCCTGCGCGAAGCAGAGCAGTTGGAGCAGCCGCAACCAGTGAAATCAGCGTGATGTGTGGACGGGAAAGAAATCCTGATGGGATCTAAAAGGTCAGCTATTGGCCGATGGCGGATTTCGTAAGGGTCGCCATCGACCTGGATGTCGTCAATTGCTGGCGACTGCCCCCCGCATGGCCGTCCTTAAGGATGCGTACCCGTGTCCGCTCGACATCTGAGTGGGCGATTACCTGAACAACAGCGCAGTGCTTTTTTCTCGTCCATAAGGTCACTCAACCTTCGCCAACAAGGCTTTGATGGCCTTTTCGGTATTGGCGATCGCGGCCTGCAGCGCCTCGGGACCGAACACTGTGCCTTCGACGCGTATCACCTCAACGTCGGTCAAGCCGATGAAGCCGAGCAAGTGCAGCAAGTAGTTGGTTTGAAAGTCGAACGGCGCCCAGGCACCTTCTGAGAAAACGCCGCCAGCAGCGGTAACGAGATAGACCTTCTTTCCAACAAGCAGCCCTTTTGGCCCCGTATCGCCATAGCTGAACGTGACGCCTGGCCAAGTGACGTGATCGAACCATGCCTTGAGCTGTGAGGGCGGGCCGAAGTTGATCATGCCCGACCCCAGGACGATCACATCGGCGGCCTTCAATTCATCTACCAGCTCTTGGGCCTCCCTTACGGCCTCGGCCTGTTCCGGTGAGCGTTCTTCAGGCGATGTAACGCGGCCCAGGATGTAGGCCGGCGCGATGTGCGGCGCAGGATTCGTGGCGAGGTCGCGTACAGTCAGCGAACCACCCGAGCGGCTCTGGATGCCTTCAGCGATTTGCATGGCGAAGCGGGTGGAAAGGCTGTCCGCCGCGCGCGGACTGGACGTAACAAGCAGGGTGCGGCTCATGATTGCTCCTAGGGATAAAATAAGAACCAAGTAAATTATTCAATCTAAATTACCGATTCGTACGAAGGATGGTATGGTCGCTTCCCTTTCCCTACAAGAAGGCACACGCATGTCACCTGGTAACACCGAACTGCCTAACAATATGCCAGCGCCTGACGCGGGTGGCTGTCTGGCGACCCGTAAGATCCTGGATCGCATCGGCGACAAATGGACGCTCTATATCGTCGCGACGCTGGCTAGCGGCCCGCGGCGCTTCAACGAATTGAAACGTAGCATCGACGGTATTTCCCAACGCATGCTGACGCTGACCTTGCGCGGACTAGAGCGTGACGGACTGATAACGCGGACGATGTTTCCGACAATTCCTCCACGCGTCGATTATGAGCTCACCAACTTGGGAAAAACGCTGTTGAAGCCGGTCATGGCGCTGGTTAGCTGGGCAAATGAAAACCAGTTCGCCATTGCGCAAGCGCACGAACGTTTTGACGAAAAGTCAGCGTCAGATCAGGTGATGGTTCAGGGCGTTATCTACGAACGTCGATAATCGAACTTACGGCTCCGCATATCGCTCATAATCCAGCGAAATCCCATCGCTGGCCGGGTAGCTGACGTAAACCACGATATCGTCACTGGTGGCCACGATTGCGTACGGCCATTTCCCATTCGCTTTGCGCATTGCCTCGTAGAGCGGAAGGAAAAAATTTTTTGTCTGCCCAGTCGGATCGTACGGCACTTGCCCGGTGAAGATAGGGTAGTGGTCCCCGTTGCACAGTTGAACACGTTCCAGCTTGATGTGGTGTTTTTCCAAAACGGCGCGGGCCGGGTGCTGCCAAGTCTTCAGATCCACATCATGACAGTCCGCTGCCTTGCTGCTGTACAGCTCGGTGTCCTTCAGCGCCGGCAGCGCCCACGCCAGAGAAGGCAGAATCAACAAAAGCGTGGAAAGAAAGCGCATCATACGGGCATCCTTGAACGTTGGGATGCGGATTGTAGAGGTTTCCGTGTGCAAGCGACTATCAGCACAGCACCCAGCCGAGCGGCAGCCTTGTCCTGATAGCCGCTATCGCTCGCGATTTGGCTGCGCCCCGGATTTTGAACAAAACCCTTGCTCCTGCAAAGGCCCGGTTCCATGCGCGTCAGCACAGCCATGCGGTAGAGCGCTGTTGTGGCCTGCCGTAGAACATTCGAGCGCCGCCAGCAGGCAAGCATGCACACTGTCCTTGCGCTGCGCTCGATGAAACGTGACTGCGAGCCTAGGGCTTGGGCAAGAGGATCACGAAGTTCTTTTTCATGTCTTCCAGCACGGTCCACTTGCCCTTGGCGCCCGGTTCGATAATGAACGTGTCGCCAGCGGCCAGTGTGACGGGGGCGCACCCTTCAAGCTCGATGACGCAGCATCCGCTCAGGACATGGCAGAACTCCCAGACTTTGTAGTCGATGCGCCACGCTCCGGTACTGGCTTCCCATTCTCCGGAAATGCGACCTTGCTGTTCATCGTGGTAGTACTTGGACGTCAGCGTATGAGGGGTGCCTTCCAGGACCTCTTCAAAAAAGGGCAGGTCGCGCACCGGTTGGATATCCAGTTCGCGGAACACGGTCAGTTTCTTGTTCATGGCTTTTTCTCGATCACGTTGGGGTTAGGGCGATACATCAAATAGGCCTCACCGGTTACACCCAGCATCGGGTGCGGAACGATCTGGCAGGTTTTAACAATTTGAAAACCGTGACGTTCGTAGAAGCGGCGCGCACCGTGGTTTTCTGCATAATCGATCAGGCACAGCCCATCCAGGCCAGAGTCCTCGGCGCGCTGCTGGGCGTGGCGAAGAAACTGAACGCCCAGTCCCTGGCTGCGCCAGGCCTCATCCAGGGCCAGGCTGGATATGTATAAGGTGTCGGGTATTTCCATGTCGGAATAGGGCGCCAGGACCGGGTCTGTCTCGACAGGCCTGTCAGCGGTCTCGCGCAAGGCATAGCTATGCATCATGCCGATGACGCGCCCTTCGAAAGTGGCCATCAGACAATTCTTGTAGGAAAAGTCGCCCTGTTCCCTGGCATAGCGAGACGCACCGACACTCAGCAAGGCTTCTCCAGGTGCGGCAAGCTTGCTCCAGATGTAATCGGCCATGCCCTCCGAAGTCAGTTGAAAGAAACGCGCAATGTCGTGCGCGTCCGAGGCTTGAGCGGGCCTGAAGTCGATAGGCATGTACAGTGCTCCCATGGGATCGGCTGGTTGGTTTTCAAGGATTACGCCTCTGACAGGGGCAGCAGGGTAGGCGGGTTGAGCGGTACCCATCATGCTCTGGGCGAACACCTTCAGTACGGTGTGCGACGCCGTCCCCTGCCCAAAGGCGCATGGCCGTCTCATGGCTCAGCCCCAGAGAGTCAGGGTGCATCCTACGAAATAGGGGTAAACAGAGCCGTCAGTGGGAGAAAAGCACTGACCACTTGTCACCGAACAGTGCGATGGCCAGGCCTGCCAGCATCACCACCGCCCCGACCAACTTCACGGGAGAGATCGGCCTTTCCAATGCCCCCATCCATCCGAAATGATCGATGACCAGTGACGAAATGATCTGCCCGGCGATAGCGAGGCCGAGTAGGGCTGACAGGCCGATTTTGGGTACCAGCACCACATAGCTAAGTAACGCACCGGCTCCCAGCAAGCCGCCCAACAGGCTCCACCAGGGCTGGGCAGGGATAGCCGCCAGTGAGGTCACTATCCCGCCCCGCACTAATGAAAAGACGCCCAGGCCTATCGCACCGGCGGTGAAAGAGAACAGCGCCGCGGCTACGGAATCTCCCCCTACACCTTTGGCAAGTTGGCCGTTCAGCGTGGCCTGTAGCGTGATGCCGAGCCCCGCGCAGACGGCCAGCAAGTAATAGGCTGCGTTCATCTCGCGTTTCCTTACTTGGCTGATTCGAGCGGCAGAAATGTCTCGGCAAACATATCCGGCTGGTAGCCTGCGGCAGCAAACAGATGCCCACGGGACTCGTCGATTGCCGCACGCAACTGCTCGTTGTCCACGCCCAGTACCTTGCCGCCCCGTTTGAGGATGCGCCCGCCGATCATGACCGTGTCGACATTGCTGCGCTCGGCCGCGTGTACCACCGTGCCGAAGGCGTTGCCTGACGGGTACAGGTTGATGTCCTGCGCGTTGATCAGGATCAGGTCCGCCTGTTTGCCCGGCGTCAGGCTGCCGATTTTGTCCTGCAAGCCGGCACAGGTGGCGCCGTCGACAGTCGCGGCTTTGAGCAGGCCATGAGCGGGGAGGGTCACCACCGGATGATGGTCTTCGCCGCAGCAGCGCTGCTGGTGCAGGCCCATGACACGCTGCAGGTAGAACGCCACCCGCATCTCCATGAACATGTCACCACTGTAGGAGGTTTCGTTATCGACACTCAGGCCGGGGCTGATGCCATGACGATGCGCCGCCTGCATGGCGAACATACCGTCCTCGATGCCGTAGTGAGCATCTGAGCGTGGGCACACGTTGACCCGCACGCCCGCCTCGCGAAGGATTTCCCACCCGGCGTCCGGCAGCGCGGTGCAGTGGTTGAAGATGTTGTCCGGGCCCAGCAGCCCTTGCTGATGCAGCCCTTCGAGTTCGGCCGCCATCGTTTCGCCAAAGAATTCGGTGATGATCGGCAGGCCCAGCCGCCGCGCTTCGGCCCATAACGCGGGCTCCAGTTGTGCCATCGCCGCCAGCGAAACCCGCTCGTTCTGCCCGTTCTTGAAATACTTTTCCTGCAGGCGCTCCAGGTTGCCCGGCCAATGGGCCTTGTCCCATTCACCCGCCACCGGCGCCCCCGAGGCATGTACGGCGCGTATGCCAGCATCGAGCAGCGCCTCGACCGCCGCATCGGAGTGCGCCCCGGTGCGGCTGTTGTGCGAGTTGTCGACCAGGGTCGTAATGCCGGCATCGATGCAGCCCAATGCACTCAGGAGGTTGCCGATGTACATGTCAGCCGGACGGTAGTATTTGGCGAACGAGAAGTGGGTTGCGTTGCAGTAGTCCTCCAGGGTTGCGGCGTTCGGATTGATTCGCCGCAGTTGCCCCTCCCAGGAGTGACGGTGCGTATCGACCATGCCCGGCATGGCGATCATGCCGAATGCCTCGATCACGGCCGCATCGCCGGCCTCGATGCTTTCACCGATGGCCTTGATGGTGCTGCCTTCGATAAGGATATCGCCCCGCGCCAGATTGCCGATATCGCCGTCCATGCTGAGCACAGTAGCGCCGCGGATAAGTGTGCGGGCGGCCGGTGCGGCCGGAGCCTTCACGATACCGCGATTGTATTCGGCCATTTTCAGTACACCTCTTCAGATTTCGTTGGAAGCAATGTACGCAAGGCGATATTGCCGGAAAAAGGTGGTTAAACTGTTTTTATTATTCAAATTCAGCGAATAATAAGCTCTTCCCTGATCACTGCCTTGAGGCTGTTAACTGTCATGGACCGTATTCAAGCGATGCAGGTTTTCGTGCGCGTGGCTGAGGCTGGAAGCTTTATCCAGGCGGCGCAGACGCTCTCTTTACCGGCCTCGACGGTCACCAGCAGCGTTAAAAACCTTGAGAAGTACCTGCAGGTGCGTCTGCTCAACAGAACAACGCGGCGGGTTAGCCTTACGCCTGAGGGCGCACAATATCTGGCGCAATGCCGAGAAATATTGGAGCTGATTGAACAGACGGAGACCAGCCTGACGGCTTCTGTGAAACGGCCACAGGGTCGTCTGCGGGTCGATATGCCGGGTGGCATCGCACACTTCATCGTCATGCCACGCCTGCAGGATTTTTACCGGCGATATCCGGATGTCTACCTGATGATAGGCGTCAATGATCGGCAGGTGGACTTGATTCAGGAGGGGGTCGATTGCGTCATTCGTACCGGTGAACTCCATGATTCAAGCCTCGTTGCGCGCCCACTCGGCCGGTTTCGCTGGGTGACCTGTGCGTCTGCCGCCTATCTTGAAGAAAACGGTACTCCGCAAACACCGCAGGATTTGCTTCACCATCGGGCCATCCATTACTTCTCCGGGCACGCAAGGCGAGCGGGCGAACTGCATTTCGCCCGTGGCACTGAAAAGATCTCAGTCCCGGTCAACGGCACAGCGGCCGTCAACGAGACTGGGCTCTACATCAAAATGTGCCTTGAAGGCTTCGGGTTGGTGCAACTCGCCGAGAACGTGGTTTCCGAACATCTGCGAGAAGGGCGACTGGTCGAGGTGCTTGCTGACTGGCAACCTGCGTCGGTTCCTGTGCACCTGCTATATCCGCATCAGCGCTTTCTCTCTCCAGCCGTGAGCGCATTCGCTGACTGGATCGCCGGGCTTGTTCGCGATTCCAATTCAGCCACTTGCTGATCAAGGGGAGGGCTGCCTTTGTCCTGGCTCGTGTCCAGAAGAGATGACCCCAGTGGAATGCGCAGAGTCCTGAGTCCGGCCGACATCAATGCGCCAGGCCAGCGGGGTTTAAAGGAAGCATTGATCGAGGTGCCGGCGATACTTGGCGACGTCCCGCTCAATCTGCGGGTTCTTCACGACGTCATTGGCGATGAAAGTGGGCAGCGCTTCCAGTCCGAGGAACTGATTGGCTTTGTGGAAGTGCAGATAGACGCCGTCGATCCCTACGCCGTGGAAAAACTGCTCGGGGTCGTCGAAGGCTTCCAAGGGCGCGTTCCAAGTCAGCGACAGCATGTATTTCTTGCCCTGCAACAGGCCGCCACTGCCATATTTTTTCGAGGCGTCGGTATGTGAGCGGCCATCGCTGCCATACAGGACGCCATGGCCAGCGGTGAAGACTTCATCAATGTAGCGCTTGACGATCCAGGGCTCGCCCATCCACCAACCCGGCATCTGATAGATGATGACGTCGCTGTTGGCGATTTTCTGAATTTCCTCGTCAACCGAGTAAGGTGCGTCGACCACTGTGGTCGAGACGCTGTGGCCGAGCGCAGTGAGGTGCTCGGTGGCCAGTGTGGCGAACATGTTGTTAAGTTCGCCCTTGGATATGAGAAATGGCTTGGCGCCGTTGATGATCAGTACGTTGCTCATGGGTTTCACTCGGTGATTACGGTGGAGTTCTTGATAGGGCTGCCCGGTCGTGATCGACAGGTATCTGCCATGTTTGCCGGCTAGTGGCATGGCACGATTGTGCTTCTGCAATGAGTGGGTTCGAGTTGAACGTTGCGCCCCGCCAGCATGCCGATAAATGCGCCGGCAACAGCGATTGCAGCTGTGATCAACAGCGGTGCTGTCCAGCTATCAGTCCAGTCGTGCAGTTGGCCCAGCAGCAAGGGACCTGCGGCCGCCATCAGATAGCCGACGCACTGTGCCATTCCTGAAAGTGCCGCGGTGTCGCCGGAATTACGTGTGCGCAGGCCGATGAACGCCAGGCCGAGCATCATGCTGGCGCCAGAGCCAAAGCCCAGGAACGCGGCCCACACCATGGCGTAGCCTGGCGCATAGACAAGCCCGATCAGGGATGAGGCGGTCAACAGGCTGACGGTAGCGGCTGCCAGTCTCTGGTCTTTG
>NZ_AQOH01000165.1 GCF_000364705.1 Pseudomonas fuscovaginae SE-1
CGCCAGAATCAGGCCGGGGATGGCCGTGGTCAGCTGTAGCGTGCCGTGTACTGCTCCTGCCTGCTCGGGGGATATGCCATGGTCCATCAGAATGGTCGGCAGCCAGCCTACGGCGACATAAAAGGGCATCGCGTTGAGTCCCATGAACAGTGTGACCTGCCATGCAAGCGGCGAACGCCAGACGGCCACGGTTGCCGCTTGTTTCGGGCCGGACAGATTCACGTGCTCGTGTTTTTTCAACTGCGGCAGCCATACAACCAGCGCCAACAACGGGGCCGCGACCAACAAACTGAGGGCAATCGACCATCCCCATGACTGGCTCAGGGGAATGATCACTGCTGAACCGACCGCGCCCGCTGCGCCCATCGTGATGGAGTACGCACCGGTCATGGATGCCATTTTCGTTGAGAAGTCGCGCTTGATCAGGCCGGGCAGCAGCACGTTGCCAAGGGCGATCCCGGTGCCTATCAGCACCGTACCGGCGTAAAGAGGCCAGGCGCTGCCTGCGGAGCGGAGCAAGATGCCCGCTGAAATGACCAGTAGTGCACCGAAAAGCGTGCGCTCGATACCGAACCTGCGGGCGACCGATGCGCTGAGCGGGGAAAAGGCGGCAAAAGCCAGCAGGGGAAGTGAGGTAAGCAGGCCCAGAGCTGAGGCGCTCAAGTCAAAATCATTCTGGAGGAGCGGCAAAACGGGCGCGATGCTGGTAAAGGGAACGCGCAGGTTTACGGCAATAAGCAGAATGCCTGCGATGAGCGCGATGGCATGCCACTTGTTTTTTGTGTCTGACATATTCTGTAGCTGTCCTCTGAAAAGAAGACCACTGTAGAGCGCTTCAGAATTATCTAATATAGATATCAAGACAGCTGATATCTAAATTATGCCAAGCTCAAAAAACGTCATTTCCTCGCCGGAAGATTTCGATTCAGATCTCTTCTCTCAAGCGGCGATTGCCCTCAAGGTTGCGCCTGACCCCAATGATTCGGGCGTCCGCTCCCATGATCACCGTAAAGGCCAACTGATCCTGTCTTTGCACGGTGCGGTGAGCTGTGAGGTGCGGAACGCACTGTGGCTTGTTCCTCCCCAACACGCGGTATGGATCCCCGGCAGTACGCCGCACAGTTGCCGCGTGACCAAAAACGCCCGTACTTGCTTTCTGTTCGTTGAGCCCGGCGCAGCAGTCATGCCTGAAGCCTGCTGCACGGTCGCTATTACGCCCCTGGTTCGGGAGATGATCCTGCATCTCGCTGAACAAGAACCGGGTTACCATTCCGAGGGCAAGACCGCGCGGCTGGTCGCCGTGCTGCTTGAGCAGCTTTCCGATGCACCGCTGAAAGAGCTGTATTTGCCGATATCAAACCACCCCAAGATCAAGCAGATCGCGGATACGCTCTTCGCAGATCCAGGCGACCGAACCACGTTGCGTGAGTGGGCCACTCGGCTTGCAACCAGTGAACGAACGCTGGCCAGACTTGTGGAAGGCACGACCGGGCTGAGCTTCGGACGCTGGCGCCAGCAACTGCATTTGATGATCGCATTGAGCCATTTAGCGGAGGGGGTATCGGTGCAGCGTGTGGCGGGCATTCTGGGCTATGACTCTGTGAACGCCTTTATCACGATGTTCAAGAAAGCCTTGGGGAAACCGCCTACACAGTACTTTTCCTCTCTGCGCTAGTGCTCTGCGTATTGATCGACCCGAACCCCATTCGCCGCCCTCAACCCGCCGGGTTAAGCTTCGCCACAGCTACTTCACTCACCAGGGAAGATAAACGGCGATGGGTTTATTCGATCGATTGTTCAGCGGCCGCTTCACACAACCCCCACCCGATGAACCACAGTTGAGCGACGCGGCGATAATGCGTGAGCTTTATCCATTCGGTGCGCAGCTGAAAACGTTCACTCATGCCTTGCTGGCACGCCTGCCTGAAAAAGAACGCGCGCGTCTCATCAAGAAGGTATCGCGCTATTACAACTTGGGCGAGGATCCGGCCACTGCACTGGTCAGTGGTCTTTTGGACACTGAGAAAGGCCAGTTACCCGATCATCTGGTTCTCATGGCCGTGGACGCGCGCGGTTTCGACGATTTCGAGTACCTGGCGCCGAAACTGGTTGAAGCCAGCGGTATTGAACAGGCCTATGCCTACACGCGGGAAGAGGCGCCCACAATGGTTCAGGTGCTGGTCGATTTCGATCAATGGCTGACCCGTTTCGGAAAGCGCTTTCTGCATGTGGATGCGGGCGGCGACGATTACGTGGGTTGCATCGTTGAGCAAGACAGCGTCGAAAACCTGATGGCGCTGGCCAGGCAGGCGGGGATCGACGCGCGGCTCGATCCCTTTTGAGGCAAGGTTGCAGGCCGCTTTCGACCCGAAGCGGCCCTTCACCACGGGCGGCTGACGGCCAAAGGCGGACGGTGTGAACAGGTGAGAGAGGGCGCCTGCCTTGGGCTTCACCGTGCTCATGGGGCTTGACCCTGAAGTGGCTAGAGCCCTCATTCTCGTAGGATGTTCATCTCTACCAGGCATGCATCATGGACAATCGTATTCCTCCGCCGCTGGTGGCAACCTTGTTCGGCCTGCTGGCGTGGCTCGCTGCCCGGTTCCTACCGGGTTCCCTGGAGCTGGCCATCGAGTGGCGTATCGGCCTGGCGCTGATCGTGTTGCTGGCCGGTGTGGCTATTTGTCTGGCGGGCGTATTTTCATTCCGCCGCGCGCGGACCACGGTCAACCCGCTGAAGCCGCAAACCGCTTCTGCCCTGGTCAGTTCCGGCGTCTTCCAATACACCCGCAACCCCATGTACCTGGGCTTCGCCATCATCCTGGTCGCCTGGTCGATCTTCCTCGCCTGGCCGCCCGCACTCCTGGGCGTGCCGGGCTTCGTGGTCTACATGAACCGCTTCCAGATCGGGCCGGAGGAGCGAGCCCTTGCCAGCCTTTTCGGAAGCGACTTCACCCAATACTGCAGCCAGGTCAGGCGTTGGCTCTAGAAGGGGAACGGTCTCCCTCAGAGCTTGAACTGACCGACCAGCCCTTGCAGGTGAACACCCAGGCGCGCCAGGTCGATGCTGGAGGCGGCCGTTTCGTCGCTCGCGGCCGAGGTCTGCTCGGAGATGTCACGCACGTTCAACACGCTGCGGTTGATCTCTTCGGCCACGGCCGCCTGCTGCTCGGCGGCCGCGGCGATCTGCTGGTTCATCGACTCGATGGAAGCCACCGAGCGGGTGATGTTCAGCAAGGACGTGCCGGCGCGCCGGCTCAGCTCGACACTGCTGTCGGTCAAGGCACGGCTGTTGTCCAGGGTCGTCGCTACCTGGGCGGTGACGCCCTGCAAGCCGTCGATCAGGCTTTCGATCTCCTGGGTGGAGGCCTGCGTGCGCTGGGCCAGGCTACGCACTTCATCGGCCACCACGGCAAACCCACGCCCGGCCTCGCCCGCACGAGCGGCTTCGATGGCCGCGTTCAGCGCCAGCAGGTTGGTCTGCTCGGCCACCGACTTGATCACGTCCAGGACCGTGCCGATCTTGTCGCTCTCGCGCTTGAGCTCGGTCATGGCCTCGGTGGAGTGCTCCACCTCCGTGGCCAGGCGCTCGATCTGCGACAGGGCCTGTCCCACCACCTCATCACTGTTGCGGGCATCTTCGCTGGCAGTCAGCGCCACCTGGGAAGCCTGCTCCGCATTGCGCGCCACCTCCTGCACGGTGGCGGCCATTTCGTTCATGGCGGTCGCCACCTGGTCGGTCTCCACCTTCTGGCTGTTGACCCCGGCACTGGTCTGCTCGGTGACGGCCGACAGTTCTTCGGCGGCGCTGGCGATCTGGGTGACACCGTCACGAATGCCACCAATCACCTCGCGCAGGCTGATCGTCATGCGCTGCATGCTGTCCTGCAGTTGGCCCAGCTCGTCACGACGAGTCACCTCCAGATCCTGGCTCAAGTCACCATTGGCCACACGCTGGGAGGCCTGCACCGTCAGCATCAGTGGATCGACGATCAGGCGGGTGATGAACCAGGCGGCGAGCACGCCCAGGAGCAGGGCCGCCGCTGAAGCACCGGCCAGCCAACCATTGGCCTGGTTCACATCATGATCGCGCTTGGCGGTCTGGCCGGCGGACAACTGCTTACTGGCCTCCAGCAGGGAGGCGATATCGGCGTTCAGGGAGTCCTCGACCTGACGCGCCTTCTCGCCACTGCCTGTCGCGCCGATGGCCTGGGTGAAGTCATTGAAATGCGCGCGGTACTGGTCCAGGGCACGGTCGGCCTGGGCCACCCAGCGCAAGCTCTCTGGGGTTTCCAGTTGCGCCTTGACCTCATCGACATGCCGGTCCACCCCGTCGATGGCCTTGATCACAGCCGCCGCGTGCTCGCTGTCGGGTTTGAGGGCGTACAACAGCCGCGCGATGCGCATGTCTCGAGCCTTCTCGTTCAGGATGGAAATCGAGATCAGCTTGTCACCCCGCTCACTGAGCGAGGCCAGCCCCTGCCAGCCGGTGAGCGCGATCAGTACCGTCAACACCAGCACGATCGCAAAGCCTAGGGTCAGTTTTGCCCGGACACTGATATTACCCAACCCACGTGTGATTGCTCCCGCCATCTAGATTTCCGCCGTTCAGTGTCAATGTGTGAGGATGGCGCGAACGCCGCGCGCCACCACATGAACGACGGCAACCGAGAGGATACCGCCCTTCATGATATCAAAATGACACCACTCGAAAATAACGGTTCCATCCGCGAGTGTTTTTTCTTGCGTCTGCGAGCAAAAAAGATCTGAACATTCAGTGGGTTGCGTGACGGCCCACGTCAATGCTCCGGGATCTTGTCGGCTGTTTTGGGTCGATAGCGGCTTCGTCATAGCCGCTATCGATCGTGGCACGTTCAACGGCTGGCGGCTACCACCTGCTGCTCCAGCAGGCCCATTCTCAACTGTGCCAGTTCAATCAGGTGCACCACCCCCATCGCGACCTTACGGTTCGGGCCGGTCTGGTTGTCGGCGTTCTCATAGGCCGTAGCGGCGGCTGATTGCAGGATTGAGTGGAGGTCGAGCAGGGTGTCTTCGTGAGCCAAGGAACTGGGTGGTTGGTTTGGAGGTGCGGCGGCTGTGGTGGAGGCGGGCGCTGGTTCCGGTACCACACCTGGTCCCAAGTCATAGTGGGCCAGCGCCTGGTCAACCAGACGAGGATCGAGGATTCCGGCACGAGGTGTAGCCGGCGGATTGGGGGTAGCTTTGAACATGATCGAACTCCGATATGAAGTGGAGCTGTCACCGTTCGCTTGCACACGAATGAGGGTGGCAGCCGTACGCAGGTGTGCAAGACCGGGCATATCGGACCCCGGCAGACTCGAAAGTCTCCCGCGCACGGCCACCATCAAGCTTGAATCGAAGAGGGCAGGAGCACCCGTCGAAAAGGCTTGTTTGAGGGCGCGTGACGCACCGATATGAACGTAACCGATCCATAAACCCCACCAACTAAACGGTGGGGCTCAG
>NZ_AQOH01000166.1 GCF_000364705.1 Pseudomonas fuscovaginae SE-1
CGTAACCGATCCATAAACCCCACCAACTAAACGGTGGGGCTCAGGTTTACCGTGGCATCTCTGGTGAGCAGTTCCACGGCAACAACGCTTCGTAGTCCTCTACCGACTTCGCCTGCGGTAACCGCTCCAGTACGTGGCGTAGCCACGTATAAGGCTCCTGGCCGTTGGCTTTCGCGGTTTCGACCACGCTGTAGATCTTCGCGCTAGCGGTGGCGCCGTTGACGGTATCACTGAACAGCCACGCCTTGCGCCCGATCACAAACGGCTTGATCGCGCGTTCGGCCGCATTGTTGTCGATGGGTAAAAAACCGGCTTCGATATATCGCTCCAGACGACTCCAGTTGTTCGCCAGGTAGTGCACCGCTTTGCCCAATACACTTTGTGGTGTCACCTGCGGCAAGGTTTTCTCCAGCCAGTTCTTCAACTGCTGCAGGATTGGCCGGCTGTCTTGCTGGCGACCTATAAAACGCTGCTCATCCGTTGTGTCCTTCAAGTCGCGCTCAACGCCGTACAGCTTGTTGATCAGGTTCAGAGCGATATCGGCCCGACCGGTCTTACCCTTGGGCTGCACTTTTTGCGCGTCCACGAACTTGCGGCGTGCATGGGCCATGCACGCCAGACGCTCCACACCCGGCTGCAACGCCAACGCGTTATAGCCGGCGTAATCATCGGTCATGACATAGCCGCGATAACTTTCCAGCAGCCGCAACGGCACGTCCTGCGCACGGCTGCTGGTGTAGTCGAACAACACGACTTTACGATCCGGCGGGCCGCTCGCTTGCACCCACATCCAGGACTGGCTGGTCGGGTCTCGATCCGGTTCTTTCAATACCTGGACTCGGGTTTCGTCACAGTGGATCACCGGGCTTTCCAGTAATCGCTCGCGCATCAGGTTCAGCAGTGGCTGGAAGTGTTCACTGCACTGGATTACCCAGCGCGCCAGGGTCTGGCGCGGGATTTCGATACCGTGACGGTTCAGCACACTTTCGAAGCGATACAGC
Organism: Pseudomonas fuscovaginae SE-1; assembly: GCF_000364705.1. Taxonomy (GTDB): domain Bacteria; phylum Pseudomonadota; class Gammaproteobacteria; order Pseudomonadales; family Pseudomonadaceae; genus Aquipseudomonas; species Aquipseudomonas fuscovaginae_A. The sequence continues at coordinate 1,002 of NZ_AQOH01000166.1, forward strand.
GGCAAGCCATCGACGTATTTGGTGGTCAGCAACATCGCCAGGACGCCGGGGCTGGCCAGGCTCTTCTCGATCAGTTGCGCTGGTTTGTCGGCGGTGACGGGCGCGGCTTCGCAGCCACGGCAACCGTAGACTTTACGAACATGTTTGATAACCCGAATTTGCATCGGCACGATGTCCAGCTGTTCGCTGGCTTCTTCGCCCATGACATGTTTGCGGCAACCGCAGGCGCAGATTTGTTCCTCATCGGGCAAGTCGTACTCGACCACGACACGCGGCAGGCTCGCCGCCAGCGGTTTGCGTTTTCCCCGGCGCGGGGTCGGCGCAACCACTTCTTCTTCCGGCTCTTCGACGCTCAGCAGCGGCTCGCCCTCGGCCTCGTTGAACATTTCCAGTTGCGGCGTATTGGGGTCGACGGTCTGCTCGGACCTGCGGCCAAAGAACCGGTCACGCCACAACTTGACTTGCTCTTTGAGATCGTCGATGTGGCTCACATGGGCCTGGTTGACTGCCTGCTCACGCGAACGCGCAGCGTAGCTCTCAAGCAGTAGCTGCTTGAGCAGAACAGGATCATCGGGAAGGTCGTCGGGCATGGAAATCATGTCGTGGATTATACCGGGTCAGGCGACGTATCGTGGCGTCAGAACTTGATGGGGACGGTTGCGCCAGAGGTCAAAACCGTCGAGTAGCCAGTTGAGTTCCTGAACCGTCAGCACGATGACGTCGTCGGTAAGTTCGGGCGTGGTTTTGAAACGTTCGGCTTCGAGGCGCTTGAGCCAAAGGCAGAAGCCGTTGCGCTCCCAATACAACACCTTGATCCGGTTACGCGCCTTGTTGAGGAAGACGAACAACACAGGATCGAACACGGCGACTTTGATATCCAACTCGACCAGGGCAGCCAGGCCGTCGATGGATTTTCGGAAGTCCACGGGCTTGGGGTAGAGGTACACTTTTTCAACCTCGGCGTTGGGACGCATCATGGCAAAGGCTCCGGAAACTATTCGGGAGCCCAGCATCACACCTCAGATTCTTGGTTTGAATGTGGGGACGATGGATCGCTTAC
>NZ_AQOH01000167.1 GCF_000364705.1 Pseudomonas fuscovaginae SE-1
TGGGGCCGCTTTGCGCCCCAGCGCGGGCAAGCCCGCTCGCCACAGGAGGGTTGCCCAACACTAGAGGTTTGCCCAATGGAACAGGTCTGCGCCCACAAAAGTTTATGCGCCACCAGCAGACAAGCCACGTATCACACGTCCGAAGTGAACGACCCGATTCTTTATGACTGATTGGAAACCCATCATGAAAACAATACGCATCACTCAGCCAGTCAAGGCACTGGCCCTCGCCCTCGGGCTGTTCAGCGCCGTCGCCCATGCCGCCGACGCGCCGCTCAAGGTCGGCACCACCGCCGCCTTCGCCATCCCGCTGGAGGCCGCCGTGGAAGAGGCTGGCAAGCAGGGCCTGAAGGTCGAGCTGGTGGAATTCACCGACTGGATCGCGCCCAACGTCAGCCTGGCCGCCGGTGATATCGACGTGAACTACTTCCAGCACATCCCGTTCCTGGAAAACGCCAAGGCCGCCGCCGGTTTCGACCTGGTGCCCTTCGCCCCCGGCATCATCAACAACGTCGGTCTCTACTCGAAGCAGTACAAGAGCTTCGCCGAGCTGCCCGAGGGCGCCACCGTGGCCATCGCCAACGACCCGATCAACAGCGGCCGTGGCCTGCAACTGCTGGCCAAGGCTGGCCTGATCACCCTCAAGCCCGGCGTCGGCTACAAGGCCACCGAGGACGACATCGTCGCCAACCCGAAGAAGATCAAGATTCTCCAGGTCGAGGCCGTGCAACTGGTGCGAGCCTACGATGACGCCGACCTGGTGCAGGGCTACCCGGCCTACATCCGCCTGGCGAAAAGCTTCGATGCCGGTTCGGCGCTGCTGTTCGACGGCCTCGACCACAAGGAGTACGTGATCCAGTTCGTCATCCAGCCGAAGGAGAAGAACGACCCGCGGCTGATCAAGTTCGTCGACATCTACCAACATTCGCCCGCCGTGCGCGCCGCCCTGGACAAAGCCCATGGCAAGCTGTACCAGGCCGGCTGGGAAGGCTGACATGAGCGTCGTCAGCCTCCAGCGCCCGCTGGACGAAGTGCCACGCGAAGCCGAACGGACCGAACTGCACCCCGAACTCAACCGCGCCCACGTACGCTTCATCGGCGTGGGCAAGACCTACGACGGCCACCATGGCCCGGTGAATGCCCTGCAGGGCATCGACCTGGCGATCCAGCGCGGCGAGGTGTTCGGCATCATCGGCCGCAGCGGCGCCGGCAAGTCGTCGCTGATCCGCACCATCAACCGCCTGGAGCAACCCACGGCGGGGCGGGTGCTGATCGACCAGGTGGACATCGGCGAGTTCGACGAGGACCGCCTGGTGGAACTGCGGCGGCGGGTCGGGATGATCTTCCAGCACTTCAACCTGATGTCGGCCAAGACCGTCTGGCAGAACGTCGAACTGCCGCTGAAGGTGGCCGGGGTGCCGAGGCTCGCGCGCGAGCAGAAGGTCCGCGAGCTGCTGGAACTGGTCGGCCTGCGGGACAAGCACAAGGCCTATCCGGCGCAACTGTCCGGTGGGCAGAAGCAGCGGGTGGGGATTGCCCGCGCGCTGGTGCATGACCCGGCGATTCTGCTGTGCGACGAGGCGACGTCGGCGCTCGACCCGGAGACCACCCAGTCGATCCTTGGCCTGCTGCGCGAGATCAACCGGCGCCTGGGCCTGACCGTGGTGCTGATCACCCACGAGATGGCGGTGATCCGCGAGATCTGCGATCGCGTGGTGGTGCTGGAGCACGGCAGGGTAGTCGAGCAGGGGCCGGTGTGGCAGGTGTTCGGTGACCCGCAGCATGAGGCCAGCCGGACCTTGCTCGCGCCGCTGCAGCATGCGCTGCCCGAGGAGTTGCAAGGCCGCTTGCGGGCGCAACCGGAGTCGGCGGATTCGGCGGTGGTGCTGCGTCTGCAGTTCACCGGCAGTGCCAGCGACGAACCGGATCTGGCCGCGCTGTTCAGTGCCCTCGGTGGGCGGGTGCGGCTGTTGCAGGGGGGCGTCGAACGGATCCAGGGGCATGCCCTGGGGCAGTTGCTGCTGTCGGTGAGCGGCTCGCCGCTGGACGCCGAGACGCTGCGCCAGCGCGCGGCCCGTTGGGCGCAACAGGTGGAGGTGCTCGGCCATGTGGCTTGATCGGTTGTGGCAGGGGGTGATCGACACCTTCCTGATGGTTGGCGTGTCGTCGCTGATCGCGTTGTTGCTGGGCATTCCGCTGGCGGTGATCCTGGTCACCAGCCACAAGGGCGGGATCTACGAGGCGCCGGCGGTGAACCGGGTGCTGGGGGCGTTCGTCAATCTGTTCCGCTCGATTCCGTTCCTGATCCTGATGGTGGCGCTGATCCCGTTCACCCGGCTGATCGTCGGCACCACCTATGGTGTGTGGGCGGCCGTGGTGCCGCTGACCATCGCCGCTACGCCGTTCTTTGCGCGGATCGCCGAGGTGAGCTTGCGTGAGGTCGATCATGGCCTGATCGAGGCAGCGCAGGCCATGGGGTGCCGGCGCTGGCATATCGTCTGGCACGTGCTGCTGCCCGAGGCGTTGCCGGGGATCGTCGGCGGTTTCACCATCACCCTGGTGACCATGATCAATTCCTCGGCGATGGCCGGCGCGATCGGCGCGGGTGGGTTGGGGGACATTGCCTACCGCTATGGCTACCAGCGCTTCGACAGCCAGGTGATGCTGACGGTGATCGTGCTGCTGGTGATCCTGGTGGCGGCGATCCAGTTCGGTGGGGATCGGTTGGCGCGGGCGCTCAACAAGCGCTGAGATATCTGGCGCCTGGAAGATCGCTTTCGCGGGCAAGCCACGCTCCTACAGGGCTTCGTCTAACACGGGACTCGTGTATGACGTCCCTCTGTAGGAGCAGTGCTTGTCGGGACGCCGAACCGCCGCGAAGGGTCCCTCCCGGACGCAGCAGCAATCCGCAGGGTGATATATTCAGTTCATCCACCCCAACGCGCAGAGTCCCGATGAAAACCCTCGGCCCCGACGACCTCAACCAGATCGCCTCCACCACCCTCGGCCACTACAACCGTACCGCCGAGGGCTTCCGCGAAGGCACCCGCGACCACGACGTCAGCCAGAATATCGACGCTCTGTTGCGCCATATCCGGGGGGCGGCGCCGTTCACCATCCTCGATTTCGGCTGCGGCCCCGGCCGGGATCTCAAGACCTTCACCCGCCTGGGCCATACTGCCGTCGGCCTCGACGGCACCGAACGTTTCGCACAGATGGCCCGCGAGGACAGCGGTTGCGAGGTACTGCAGCAGAACTTCCTCGAGCTGGACCTGCCGGCGCAACGTTTCGACGGCATCTTTGCCAATGCCGTGCTGTTCCATGTGCCCCTGCAGGAACTGCCGCGCGTCCTGGGGCAACTGCATGCCACGCTCAAGCCGGGTGGCGTGCTGTTCAGCTCCAACCCGCGTGGAGAAAACCAGGAGGGTTGGAATGGCGAGCGGTATGGCTCATATCACGACCTGGAGGCCTGGCAGGCGTTGCTGACTGCGGCAGGCTTCGTCGAACTGGAACACTACTATCGCCCGGCCGGGCTGCCGCGTGAGCAGCAGCCCTGGCTTGCCAGCGTCTGGCGCAAGATATAGCGCGCCCTCGGGAGCTTGCGAGGGGTTGAACATTGGATTGTCCATTCCTGAGTGACAGTCAAACCGATTTGAGCCGC
>NZ_AQOH01000168.1 GCF_000364705.1 Pseudomonas fuscovaginae SE-1
AGGGGGTCAAATTTCAGTTGGCGAAAAATGAGGTAAAGGGGTCAGTTTTGGGTTGGCGTTGACACGAAAGGATCGGTGTGCAAGCTGAGTTCGTCGCCGTTGAGTTCTGCCGTTTCGAGCAGGCGCGAGACGTGGGCCAGCGCGTCATAGGCGGTGACGCCCTGCTGGATGGCGAACAAGGAAGGTTTATTAGAGGATTCTGGAGCAACGGGGCGGAAACGGGTGAATGTGAGACTGTCGAGTAAGCGGGTGGTGGATGCTTCGTTGTCTGTGCCGAAAGCCCTGTTGGTAGGCGGCGGATCAGGGACAATTTTCTTGGTCATGGTGGCGTTCCTTTGTTGGGTCAGGAGCCCGGCACCTACGCTGCAAAACGAGGGGTGACGAGCCGTACACAGGTTTGCAGACCGGCAACAAAGGAACCGGCAGGCCGAAGCCTCCTGCGCACAGCTCGCCATAACGCGAACGAAAAAATGCCGCTGACCGCGGCGTTGTGCGCCTTTGTTGTCACGGGCTGCAAAACCCGTATCGCTGAATTTGCAGCGACCTTGGGACTGTAGCCACGACGTTTGACGCACACAATATTGTCCCATGCCTGAATCGTGTGGGAAATATGAGATTTTTGGGAAGGCTGTTTCAGCTTAGCCTCAAAAGCTGGGTGACATTGAAGCGCTAGGAGGAAGAGAAGCCGTGCGAAACCACCGCAAGGCGACCTGATCAAGCCGGGCAACTCGCACAAGTTTTTCAGCGATGAGTCCGAATTCGAACGTAGGGTTCCGACTTGAATCGTCCCCCCCCCTGCTTGCCTTGATGGGGAATCGCTGGGCGGAGCGAAAGCCGCCAAGCAATTGCTCGCAGCACTCCCGGATTTAGAACAGTGAACCTTGGGTGCTTTGGCGTTTCGAACTGAATGTCTCTACGGGGATGTTGTACAGGGCACTCATCCCGTTACGGAAGTCCTTGATACCGCCGTAACTCGGATGACGGATGGCAACGACTTCGACATCAAAGCGGCTAGCATAGTTGTAGGCATCACCACCAATGGCGACTACACGACGTACCCCCAGCCACTTAATTAAGGTCTCGTTGAGCAGATCGACCTTCTGCAGTTCGCGCGCAGTGAACTTGCGGTTGGTGAAAGGATTACCTGGCTCGTGCGGATGAAACGGAAACACGTTCCACAGCAGTGGTGGAAGCTTAAGTGCCCTTAGTACTGACCAGATTTCAGAGGCGGTGCGCTCGACCACTGCTGGGCCTACCGTTGCCTGCTTGAAGTCCGAGCCCGGATAACGCTGCATCATTTCTGGAAGGTGGAACTCGTCTGTCAGAGCTAGGCCGGTCCGTCGACCGCCTCGATATCCCAGATCTCGTCCCATCCAGATGGTGTCGACACCGATATCGGTCGCGGCTTTAAGGTAGCCACGCAAATTGCGGCGGCGTGCAGCGACAGCATCGCTACGATCGTGAATGGGACACTTATCAGCGTAGGGATTGAATACGTTGTCCAGCTTCAGCTCGGACAGGGCCTTCACAAAGGCGGTAGGGTTCATGGCTGCTCATTCTTTTCTAAAGGTTCAAAGTGCATGGTGTGTTCGAGCACATTGACATGTACGGTGCCGCATCGGTGTCTCTGCAGGTCGCGAAAGACCTGAAACCCGGTAAGGATCGCTTTTTCCCACTGCCACAGCTTGCACGCCTCTACCTCGTAGCCTTCGACCATGCTTTCGATTTGTTTTAGCACGCTGTAATCCAACGCGCCTGGCTTGGCGTCGATATAAAACTTGCGGCTCTTGGCATGGTTGAAGATCCAGGTCGCGATGCCTTCCTCGATGATCATCGCGCGTGCACCGTCTTCATTTTCGTCCTTTTTGGGATCGGATTTGCGCTTGCGTTTGAGCAGTGCGCGCAGCACGGGCGACCAGCCAAGAAACGCGACATAGGCCAGATGGAAAACGTCGTGGAAGCGGTAGTCGTCCGGTTCGTTGCTGTTGTCCGTTAACCGATCCCCAATGAACACACCCTTCAGGCTCTGTACAACGTAGCCATTTTCGCGGGTGCCCCGTTCATTGAACTCCATGGCTAATTCGGCGGGGAATTGTTCATGATTAGGACACTTGAGATCAAACGGTGGCGGATAGACGGCGTCCTCATCTGGCCATCGGCTAAGGATCTTTTCGATGTTACTCCGGGCCACGTCCTCTAATCTCAGATCGAAGCTGGCACAGGCGATGGCCAACTCCGCAAGATGAATCCCCAGATTTTGGCTGCGCGATGAGGGAGACAAGGCCCGCATGGAGGCAAACGATACCTCGGCCAGCTCACCTGCCCGGTTTGCCAATCTGGCGAGCTGGGAGGAGCGGTCGACATAGTTCGGGCTTCTGCGCACTTCCATGAGGCTGTCGATGTGCCGGAACGTCACGGGCAGGATGGAGGGCCTCTCGCTTTCTCCAAATTCCGAGCGTAGATAAGCGATGCAACTGGCACCTATTTCATCCGGGCCGACATCAACCGATGCCGCAATGTTGATCAGATACCACAGTGCGTCCCCCAACTCCTCGGCAGCTAAATCGCTGACAGAGGCTGCTAGGCGGTCACGACCGACCTTTTTGACTGCGGAGAGTAGTCCACCTACTTCGCCGAAATAGCCGAATTTCAGCTTCTGGTAACCACCTTCATCCGTCTGAAACTGGTTGGTGTCACCGGCTTTCAGTCGGTATTGCGGGATCGATAAAGAGGGTAATTGCGGTGTCGGTACCGGCATGGAAGGTCCCTTTCCATAATCAGAGGCTGGAGATGGTACTTCAATGAGCCTGGATCACTTGGATCGCATCTGCCTTGCGCAACTGACAGTTTTTTCCCGGCCTGCGCATGAGCAGCTATTGCAATCGTCTCCCTAGGATAAAACGCGGGCAAGGTCTTTGAATTATCCAAGGTAGATTAGCCCCAAGAAGCTGGTCGGCCTCTGAGGCCCCGAACAGTGATCTTATTAAACCAGGCATCAATTTCGGCCCTGAAGCCTTTAGAGAACCCGTTTCGGTAGTTTCTCGAATGTGGGTAGAGATCGTCTCCTTCAAAGTTACGTAGATGTTCAGGAATATTTACGGCGTTCGCCCCCCAGTAAACAAAATCCTCGCCGATCAGAACATTGTCTGAGCCGGTATCCCGCTTTAGGTTCTCCCGGTTCAATGCTCCTCCCGCGAAACTGTGATGTGAGTCTGCTTGAATCCAGCCATTGCCGTCCCGGCGGTAGATATTGTCTCCATAGGCCATGCTTTTGCTTGCACGCAAATGGGGTCGCTTGATTCTGAACACTTCGTGTTCCCAATATTCTTGAAAAGACACTTTCTGGGACACTCGCATTGCGAAGATCATCATGCCTTCAAGTTTCAGGGCTTTGCTGCCACAGCCAATGATGATGTCTCCCACTCGGGCTCCTTCCCTGATCTGTGGTTTGCAGGTGCCCAGAGTGCAGATGCCATGAAACGGATTTGGCGCAAAGCCGTAATCCCTCACGAGCTTGTAGGAGAATACTTTTGGTAGATCATTCATTGGCAGATGACCCGATCAATGTCGCGTTCCTCGCGTGGACCGCCGTCTGCACGCTCCCAGACTGGGTCTCCCCCTATCACCTCATCTAGTCGCGGACTGTCAATCGTGAGTACAGAGTAGGCGTGTTCATCGAATACCTGAGGTAGTGACTCGACGTCTTCAGCAATGGCTACGATGCGTTTACCACACGTTGCAGCATGTTCGGCGGCACCTTCCAGGCACTCGTAGCCTTCCTTTGGGATTAGGAAAATGCTGATTACGGCGTTGTTGATGCAGCTCTGTATCTCATCGGAGACAGTCTGTTTCGCCTGAGCAGCTTCAACTTCAGGCTGCTCGGCTCCGGTCATGCAGACCTCGAAACCTCTGTCGTTCAATTGTTCCGACACTGCTTGGGCTTTCCGTTCGAGCCCTGTCGTGAAGACGATACACGCCTTATCGCTCATCGGTGAAACTCCTAAACCAGGTGTGTAGATAGCTGGACGGTTTGAAGGGAAGCGCTGTGGCCAGCGCTCCAGGACGCAATACACGGACAACGTCTATTCATCGTCGTCATTTCCTTCGCGAAAGCTGATCGTGTGATTCTCGAAGTCCGCCATCACGTAGCCTTTTCGCTTATTAACGAGCTGTCGGAAGATGCTGAAACCGTCCATGATTGCCTTCTCCCATTGCCACAATGCACACGAGTCAACTTCGTAGCCCCTGACGAAATCCTGAATGGACTTTAGCAAGTCATAGTCAACGTGATCGATGTTCTCAAACAACTCGCACTCAAGCCCTCGGCCAAAGATGAACGTGGCGACCCCCTCCTCAATAAGGATGGCACGGGCGCCGTCCTGGCTTTCGTCAATTTCAGGAACGCATTTGCGTTTCAGATGAAGGAGTGCCCGGAGCACGGGAGACCATCCCAGATGAACTGCAAACGCTAGGTGGAATACATCGTGGAAGCGATAGTCATCGCGCTCCATCTTGTTATCGGTCAGACGATCACCAATGATGATCTTATTGCACTTCTGAATAACGTACTGCTTCTCGCCTGCGGTCTCTTCGGCAATGTAGAATTCCAGCCGTGGAGGGAATCGTTCATTTTTTGGCATCCCGGCATCAAAACGCGATGGGTAGGTCGTGTCTGCCGGCCAGCGACTGAAGGTCTTCTTGAGGTTTCCAAGAGCCGCAGCGCTCATGTCCACATTGGCAGAGTTCGCCGCAGCGACCAGTGCTCGGAATATTTCCACCATATGCGCAGAAAGCTGGTCGCGATTGCGCTTGAAAGCACCGTTTTTGAAGTCATTGAGCAGATCGCCCACGCAGCCTGCGAGCGCAAGGATATGTGTGCTGAACGAATCTTCTGAGACCGCTTCGCCATCTCGACTCTGCAAGTCAGCAAAACCAAGACAAGGATCCTCAGGTATCGTGCTGTCCCAGTCCTCCAGGTCGCGAAACGCCAGTTGAGCAACAGTGGGTAGATCGAGCTGGGCTCGCGTGGCTAGCGTTGAGAAATACCAGAGCGTGTCGCCAAGCTCCTCAAGAATGGTTGCGCTGTAGCGCTTAAAGGCTGCCCGATCTCTCTGCAGTTTCTTGAAGGCACTGAGCAGGCTACCGACCTCACCGAAAAGCCCGAGGATCGTGAGCTCCAATCCGGCGTCTGGCAGCTTGTCGGTCGTGTGCGCAATGCGTTGGTATGTGCTTATGCTCATCCGGCCGTCACGAATCTCCGGTGGCAGGATTACAAACTGGTCAGGCGTCTTTGACGGGTCGGAACGGTCTTTCGGTGAAGGTAGAGTCTGTGCGTCCATGCAACCTCCGACTGAATTGATACATCAGGCACACTGCCAGCAATATGAAGTCGATTTGATATCATCATGATGGATCCAATATGAGTTGTTCAAGTCCTGAGGTGGGGATTCAGACGGAGCGTCATGCTGCGGACAGACCAGTAACAATCACATCAATCATTGTCTGTAGTGATCTACTAACCTCGGACACCTTTTTAGGCGAAAACAATCGCCATACAGAGGTGTTCGACGAGCAGATAACGACATACTTTCACCCCCCGCCTTCAAGCGTGAGCCTCCCGGCTTGGTGCTTGACCAGGGGAAAAATGGGACGGATCTATCTCTACGAAGCCTTCGGCCCGACCACTGTCGCCGTCGAGGTCAAGGACAACGAGCAACTGCGCGCTGCCCTGCTCGGCCTGCGTGGCCAGCTGACCGCCACCCTGATCGGTGAAGCGGAAGACTTCGAAGCCTTCGCCTGGCTGGTGCCACTGTTGGAAGAGAAAGTCGGCCGTATGCTGATCAACGGCTACCCGACCGGCGTTGAAGTGTGTGACGCGATGGTTCACGGTGGTCCGTACCCGGCGACTTCCGATGCCCGTGGTACTTCGGTGGGTACCCTGGCGATCGATCGCTTCCTGCGTCCGGTTTGCTACCAGAACTACCCGCAATCGCTGCTGCCTGAGGCACTGCGTGATGGCAACCCGTTGGGGCTGCGTCGCCTGGTGAATGGGCGGTGGAGTGATGCGGCGATCTGATTGCTGCGTTGATGGAGAGAGCTCCGCTTTGGCGGGGCTTTTTCACTTTTGGGATAGGTGTTTCGCTTTGTCCGTCCTGGGACTAGGACGGCCTCGCTGAATTCGTTCGCATATCCATCTTTGGTAATCGGAATCCTTATGCAGTCAGATCAGACCCGGCTACTCGCGCTCGCGCTGCTTGAGATCAGGGGGTTGCTTGCTGATTATCTGGGCAGTGATGTGGAGGCGCCAATCAACGTCCGGGTTGCAGCGCATCTGGCCTATGCGCGTCAAAATGAGGCGGAAGCTGCATGCATTGGCGGCGATTTTGAGGGCAAAGCTGCAAGCCTGAAAATCGCTGCAATTGATCAGGTTCTGGGGGGTACTGATGGGGCTACTTTGTTGAGCAGATTGGGGGCTCAGGGCAATGTCATGCCGTAAAGCGCTAAGCCTGAATGACTGCTACCGGCCAGTAGCAGACACTTCTGGAAAAGATCCAATCAAACGTGCATCATGGCATTGAGCCATGAATGCAACTTGTTCATTTGCCGACCAGCACTCGAATCGCCTAACACATTAGAAACTAATAAGAAAAAACATACAAATACAAGCCGACCAAGCATATCTACATAACAGGACGTTCTGCATGGCAAGTCAGCGACCAAGAGTAAAAGTAAAAAAAAAACACGCCAATAATAAAAAGACCTATTTCATTGGATGTAAAATCTTTCGCGATCGCGCTGGCGAAAGGAGCCGGACATGCCTTGCTGGGGAAGTTTGACGATCTAGGCGACGATGGGCTTGATGCAATGGCCGCAATCGGCCTTGCCGAAACTGGCCCAGAGATCATGGCGTATACGCTACTACAAAACTCTTTAATTACCGCTATAAAGGCGTTGCTTGAAGACACCAAGGAGGTAATAGGTGAAACAGATTACTTCGGCAGCTTTGAAATACTGCTAGAACAGCATATCGGCAATTTCGAAATTACCGAAGACTTTTTCCTGGCACCCCAGAACCTACCAATAGTCAATTCTATTCAAGAAGCAATAATTGAATGGCTTGTCCGCCAAGGGCATTCGAAAAGCATAGCATGCACAATATCTTCCAGATTGCCCGGCTACATAGCTTATTCCCTTCACAAAGAGTGGCAGCGTAACAAAGCTGAATATGAGACGATAAAAAGCGCATTATCTTCTCCCTTCACAAGCACTATAGAGCATATAAATAGTTGGGATGCGTACAGCGCCCAACTTCAAATGCGACTGGAGGAACCAGTATTCGGAGAGCCATTCGGCTTGCGCCAGATATACATCCCACTGAACGCATACTATGAAACTAAAGGCGACAAAAACGAATCACTTGAAGAATCGAAAACCAAACAGCGAGTAGTAGTGCGTTTGATAGATGAGTTGGATAACTGGCTAGCCTCTTCAAAAAAAGATGATGCTGTTCGTGCAATTAGTGGTGGCCCGGGTAGCGGTAAATCCTCCTTTTCTAAAATTTACAGCGCGCATATCGCCAGCCAAAATAAAATAAAGGTCCTTCTGGTACCTTTGCACTTCATCGATCCTAGTAGAGATTTTATTGATGAAATTGGGCGTTTCGTACGAGATGAAGGAATACTAAAAAATAATCCACTGCAAAAAGATTACAGCTTTCCGGAGCTTTTGATCATACTGGACGGCTTGGACGAACTGGCAAGCCAAGGCCGCGCAGCTGCAACTACAGCTAGAAATTTCGTGAGAAGCGTCCAGCAGACTGTCGATCGTTTAAACATGCACTCTCTTGCCCTGAGAGTTCTATTCAGCGGGCGAGAGGTTGTGGTCCAAGAAAGCGAGTCTGAATTTCGGCGCCCTCATCAAGTCCTTACAATCATGCCGTATTTTCACAACCCGCTGGTAGTTAACTATCAAGACCGGAGCGATTATTATGATCCGGACAAGCTTCTTGAGAGTGATCTTAGGTCAGATTGGTGGAGGAATTATGGAGC
>NZ_AQOH01000169.1 GCF_000364705.1 Pseudomonas fuscovaginae SE-1
TCACCGGAAGAACTTATGATGGTATCCCTCCAGAGCTAGACCGTCCCGACCTCAATGAAATTACCGCCCAGCCCCTATTAAACTACTTGCTGGCACTTAGCTACTGCCGAGGAAAATTAGATTTTACTGATCATGTCAATCTTAATGAGATTTACAATGACCTTGTGCAAGCTATTTACGAGCGAGGCTATGAAAATGGTCGAAAACATGAATCTATCCGAAGTATTGATATCGACGACTTTTATTTAATCCTGGAAGAAATTGGGCTGGCTGCCTGGCACGGAGATGGACGCACTACGACGGTAAGCGAAATTGAACAGTATTGCCGCTTAGGAGGTTTCGGAGAACAACTTGACGCATTTCAAGATGGTGCAAAGGTTGGTATCACGTCTCTGCTTGCAGCATTTTTCTTTCGTCAGCACGGCTCGCGCCCGAAAGGTGATCCAACTTTCGTGTTTACACATAAAAGCTTTGGTGAATACCTAGCTGCAAGACGAATTGTCAGGGCCATGTGCGACATCATAGAGGAGAAAAGCAGACGTGAGAGTATTGGCAAGTCTCGTGGAAGAGGCTGGAGTGATGTTGATGCGCTGACACACTGGGGTGAGGTGTGCGGGCCAACAGCAATTTCAGAAAATATACACAAATTTCTTGAGTCGGAAATTTTGCTCATGGAGCATGAGGCGATTATGGCTGCACAAGATTGTCTAATCTCGCTATTCAATCACGTGTTACGCCATGGCATGCCTATGGAAAAAGTCGCATCTGCGATAACATTCCACGACTGCGCTCACCAAGCTAGAAATGCTGAGGAGACTTTGCTCGCCACTCTGAATGCATGCGCGATAGCAGTTGAAACGGTTTCCAAAATCGACCATCCTGACCGTACTGCATTCGGTACTTGGTTAAAGCGAATTCAGAAGCAACGAAGCGGCCCGGAGTCAGGTATCGCGCTCAACTGCCTTTCTTGGCTTGATCTTTCTGGGGTAAGCTTGGATTTTGCGGATCTCTATGGTGCTGATATTGCTCATTCGATCCTTGACAACATTCAAGCTTTCAGGATTGTCTTAGGCCGTGCCAGAGCCTATAAAACCTCTTTCAAAAACGCTCATATGGAGGAGAGCTATCTAAATTCAGCGTTCCTCAAGCATGCGAACTTCGCCGGATCATACTTGGAGCTATCTAATTTCTCACACGTCAAAGCTGATTTTGCAAGCTTTGCAGATGCAAAACTTTCCGGCAGCAATTTTGCAAATGCCACTCTTGAATTTACAAATTTTGAAAATGCCGATTTGACCCGCTGTAGTTTTCGAGGCACCATAAAATCGAAAACTAGGTCTAGAAAAAAACAGCCGTAACCCCCTCATATGAACCCGTTATCATCTTGTTGATGGTGACGGAGTTCTTGCTCTACCCAGCGTATGTAGTACCACATCCCCCGCTTTTTTCGCGGTAAAAACATATGGCAGATACGGGCCGATCTCTGCCCTTGACGAACGACTGCTGTGGATCGAAAGCTGCCGTTTGTGACTGGCAGCTTCCGCCCATTTAGCTCCAACCAGACAACTCCCTTTCCCTTGAGTGAAATTTCCTAGAAAATCCCAACCGCTTGTTTGTAAGCGATCCATCGTCCCCACATTCAAACCAAGAATCTGAGGT
>NZ_AQOH01000170.1 GCF_000364705.1 Pseudomonas fuscovaginae SE-1
GTGGCGAGCGGGCTTGCCCGCGCTCGGCTGCAACGCAGCCGCAGAAACAGGCGGCCTGGTTGATCAGGCATATTGAGTTGTCCGGGTTTGGGGCCGCTTCGCAGCCCAGCGCGGGCAAGCCCGCTCGCCACAAAAAACCATCCACTACACAATCCCGCTCACCGCAAGGGCTGCACCCGCCAACGCACGCTACAGATAGCGCGCCATGATCTCGTCGACCGTGCCTTCCTTGCGCAACTGATCCAGCGCCGCCTGCAACCGGGCGACCACCTCGTCCGGCACCTCCCTGTTCAGCGCCAGGTACAACTCGGCGCTGTTGAAGCGCAGCACGGTCTTGAGTCCCGTCACCCCTTCCTGGCGCGCCAGGAAGCGCCCCGCCGGATCACCGGTGGCCCACAGGTCGATCTGCCCGTCCGCCAGCTTCCTGGCATTGTCCTGGTCACGCAGCACCAGCACCGGCTCCAGACCCTGGCGGGCCAGGGTCTGCGCGATGGCATCGCCCTTGTAGGCGCCGACCTTGTACTTGCGTGCCTGCACCAGCGCCGTCAGCGCCAGCTTGCTGTCGGCCCGGGCGAGCATCACCCAGTCATCCGGGCCGATCGGCCCGACCCACTTGAACAGGGTCTCGCGCTCGGGCAGGCGCGCCATCACGAACACCCCGTAACCGGGCTGCTCCAGGGCGAGCTTGTAGATCCGCTCCCAGGGAAAGCGCAGGGTCAGGCTGTAGCGGATGTCGGCACGCTTGAAGGTTTCCCGGACGATATCCACGGCAATGCCTTCGATATTCTCGTCCTGGGCGAAGTTCTTGCCGTTCTTCGCCATGTTGTAGGGCGGGAAGTTCTCGGTCAGCAGGACCAGCGAAGTACCGGTACTTTCCTGCGCGAAGGCGGGCCCTGTCAGCAGCAGCGAGGTGCTGGCGACGGCCAGTAGAAGACGTTTGAGCATGCTGTACTACCGAAGTCCATGGCGTGGCCCAAGAGTGGCCCGGGCCCGCCATGCTGTCCAGTGATCCGTGGATTCAGCGGACCACGATACCGCGTTGGGCCATGTAGGCCTTGGCTTCGGGAACGGTGTATTCGCCGAAGTGGAAGATGCTGGCCGCCAGCACCGCACTGGCATGGCCTTCGAGGATACCGTCGGCCAGGTGCTGGAGATTGCCGACACCGCCGGAGGCGATCACCGGAATGCCCAGGGCATCGCTGATGGCACGGGTCACGCCGAGATCGAAGCCGCTTTTCATGCCGTCCTGGTCCATGCTGGTGAGCAGGATCTCACCGGCCCCCAGGCCTTCCATCTTCTTCGCCCACTCCACCGCGTCCAGCCCGGTCGGCTTGCGCCCGCCGTGGGTGAAGATTTCCCAGCGCGGCGCTTCGCCCGGCTGCGAAACCTTCTTGGCGTCGATGGCGACGACGATGCACTGCGAACCGAAGCGATCGGCGGCCTCGCCGACGAACTCGGGGTTGAACACCGCCGCGGTGTTGATCGAGACCTTGTCGGCACCGGCGTTGAGCAGGTTGCGGATATCCTGCACGGTGCGCACGCCACCGCCCACGGTCAGCGGGATGAACACCTGGCTGGCCATGCGCTCGACGGTATGCAGCGTGGTGTCACGGCCATCGACGCTGGCGGTGATATCGAGGAAGGTGATTTCGTCCGCACCCTGCTCGTCGTAACGACGGGCGATCTCCACCGGATCACCGGCATCGCGGATGTTCTCGAACTTGACGCCCTTGACCACGCGACCATTGTCGACGTCCAGGCAAGGGATGATGCGTTTGGCCAGCGCCATGGTCAGTCCTCAGCCAGTGTAGGAATCACAGAAGGCTTGCGCCTCGGCGACATCCAGGGTGCCTTCGTAGATCGCCCGGCCGGTGATAGCGCCGATGATGCCCGGCGCCTTGGCGTCCAGCAGGGTCTTGATGTCGCCCAGGTTGTGGATACCGCCGGAGGCGATCACCGGGATGCTGGTGGCGGCGGCCAGGGCGGCAGTGAAGGGCACGTTGCAGCCCTGCATCATGCCGTCCTTGGCGATGTCGGTGTAGACGATCGCCGACACGCCATCGGCCTCGAAACGCTTGGCCAGGTCGATCACCTGCACCGAGCTGACTTCGGCCCAGCCATCGGTGGCGACGAAACCGTCCTTGGCATCCAGGCCGACGATCACCTTGCCGGGAAACGCACGGCAGGCCTCGGCGACGAACTCGGGCTGCTTGACCGCCTTGGTGCCGATGATCACGTAGCTGACGCCGGCCTTCACGTAGTGCTCGATGGTTTCCAGAGAGCGGATGCCGCCGCCGATCTGGATCGGCAGGGGGGGGGGGG
>NZ_AQOH01000171.1 GCF_000364705.1 Pseudomonas fuscovaginae SE-1
CCCTGCTTGCGCAGGGCATGGGCCAGGCGGTTGGCCTGTTCGTTGAGCTGGCGATAGCTCAGCCTGGTCTCCCCCCGCACCACGGCCTGGGCATCCGGCGTACGCGCCACCTGGGCCTCGAACAGCCCATGGATGGTCTGCGCCCTCGGATATTCCAGCGCGGTGTCGTTGAAACCCACCAGCAACTGCTCGCGCTCATTGGCCGGCAGGATCGACAGGTTGTCGAGTGTCGTTGCCGATGACTGCTCCAGTGCGTCCACCAGGCTTTCCAACGCCGTCCGCATGTAGCCGCAAACTCGCCGGGCACCGATCGTCTCGCTCACCAGCACCGCCAGGTTGAAACCCTCGCCCAGATCGTCGACGTTCAAGGTCAACGGATAGTTGGTGCGTTCTTCGCCATCGAGCGCATCGATACCGCGCCAGGCGCTCAGGGCCTCGTCCGAGTGTTCGTCTGAAGCACCGTGGCGATAGTTGAGCAGTGCACTGAACAGCGGCATCGGCGCAGCCACGCCACTGCAACGCTGGGCCAGCACCAACGGCGCATGTTCGTGTCCCAGCAGTGCGGTGAGGCGTGCATGGGTCGCCCGAACACCGTCTTGCGCCCCCACCCCGTCCAAGTCCACCCGCAATGGCAAGGTGTTGATGAACATCCCCAGGGCCCGGTCGGCGCCTTCGCCGGCCTGCATCCGACCCATCAGTACCGTACCGAACACCACCGTGCGCCGGCCCGAGACCTTGCCCAGCACCTGCGCCCAGGCCAGGTGCACCAGACTGGCGGCGCTCACCCCCAGTTGGCGGGCACGGGCTCGCAGGCGCAGCCCCAATCGGCTGTCCAGCGCCAGACTGCTTTTCTCGATGTCGCGACCATCGCCCTGCACATCCTGCAAGCCGAACGGCAGGGTCGGTTCGTCGATATCGCCGAGCATTCCACGGAAGAAGATTTCATGTTCGCGCTGGCTCACCCTCAAGCGGGCCTGAGCGACATAATTGCGATACGGCAGGGGGGCACCCAACTGCCCAGCCAAGCCCAGCAGATGCGCCTGCATTTCCCGCCGGACCACTTCCATTGCCGTGTGGTCCAGAACCATGTGATGGAACAACAGCATCGCTACCCAACGCTGGTTCGGCAGGTCCTCGGCAAAGACCAGGCGCATCAGCGGGGCCAGGGTCAAGTCCAGGCGCGAGTGACGGGGGTCGAAACGCTGATGCAACTGCTCGCTGATCTCACCCTCGACCGGGTCCAGTTCGACCTGTTCCAGATTCAGCCGGGCCTGGCGCCAGACCACCTGCATCGGCGCCTCCAGACCTTCCCAGAGTACCGCGGTACGCAGGATGTCATGGCGATCGATCACACTTTGCAAGGCATCGATAAAAGCGCTCAAACGCTCGCGGCTGGCCATTTCGAACAGGGTCTGCAAAACATAAGGGTCGCCCTGCTCGGCTGTCAGGTGGTGATAGAGAATCCCTTCCTGCAACGGTGCCAGCGGGTAGATGTCCTGCACATTCGCCACACCGCCCGGCACGCGGGCAACAATGCGATCGATGGCGCGCTGGTCGAGATCGGCCAGAGGCAGCATGTCCGGCGTGATCCGGGTGCAGTCCGCCTCGATGGCATTGGCCGGAACCTCTACCTCATGGACTCCGCCCACGGCGGCCGACAAGGCCGCCAGGGTCGGCTGGCCGAACAGCACCCGCACATCGGCACTCAG
>NZ_AQOH01000172.1 GCF_000364705.1 Pseudomonas fuscovaginae SE-1
TGGGCAGCCCGGTGGAACCGGAGGTGTAGATCACATAGGCCAGGCTGGCCGGGGTCAGCCCCGGCACCTGCGGATTCTGGACGGACTCGTCCTGCAGATCGCCATCGTCGAGATTGATCAGCGGCAGATCCACCGCCGGCAGCGCCTCGCGGACCGCGTACTGGCTCAGCAGGGCCACCGGTTCGCTGTCGCCCAGGGTGTAGGCCAGGCGCTCGCGAGGATAGGCCGGATCCAGCGGCACATAACCGGCGCCGGACTTGAGGATGCCAAGCAGGCCGACGATCATCGCCGGGCCGCGTTCGACGCAGATCGCCACCCGGTCGTCCGGGCGCACACCGAGGGCCAGCAGGCGATGGGCCACCTGGTTGGCGCGGGCGTTGAGCTCGCCGTAGGTCAGGCTTTCGTCCTGATACACCAGGGCCACGGCATCCGG
>NZ_AQOH01000173.1 GCF_000364705.1 Pseudomonas fuscovaginae SE-1
CCAGCCACTTGTACGCAGACCCTGCCAATAGACCGAACAGGTTGTATCCGTCAACAAAGCAGGCTGTACGCACAGATATCAGTCCCTTGAAACGAAAAAACCGGCACAAGGCCGGTTTTTTCACCCCAACGGCCAGCGAACTGAATCGCTGCGTACGGGGCTGAGTAGTTTTTTCAGAATGCCACAGATGACGTTGAAGTCAACTCACTACGACCGTTGGATACATTCTTGTTGCAGGCGCTAAGACCCACCAGCAAGACGATTCCCTTTCCCTCGCCTGAAGTTTCCTAGAAAATCCTTTCGGCTTGCGCCTGTCGATCTTCGGGACCTAGGCTGACACCTGTCACTGAAAAACAGTGACCGGGTTTGGTCACCCGTCCAATGTCAGGCGCACCAGCGCCACCCCTGCTCCAGGCATGTCTTTGTGCCTGTCGCTTCATGGTGGGCTGTGCGCGGGGCGCCTTCGGGTGCGCCGGGTGCCTGACATCCCGGTTGACCAACCTGCGTACCGCCCGCCACCTCTCGTTTGGTCACGAGGGCGACGGGTTCTCGACCATGTCAGGAGCATCGCCATGTTCAAAGTCACACCCAACCCGCCAAAAAGCGATCCAGCACTCCAAGCCGCTACCGAGCGAGCCTTCGCTCACTATGAGCAGCCAGCAGACCCCATCAGCAAAACACCCTACCTTGAAGACACCTTGAACAACCTCGACTCGATCCTGCGTTCGGCGGCCGCCACCGCTTATGAGTCCGCCGAGCAGCTGAGTGGCATGCCGCGCCACTTGGCGATGGCTTCGGTGCACCTGATCGAGTTGGCGCAAAGCCAGGTGGATGGGTTGCTGGGCCAGCAGCACTGAAACACAGGGTAAACAGCCCCCATGGCTGATCGTGTCCACGCTCTGCGTGGGCATGCAGCCGGTGACGCTCCGCGTCACCAGGACGGGCGCAGAGCGCCCTGGGAGGCATTCCCACGGAGACCGTGGGAACGATCGGATAGCCCCCTGTGGCGAGCGGGCTTGTCGGGACGCCGCACCGCCGC
>NZ_AQOH01000174.1 GCF_000364705.1 Pseudomonas fuscovaginae SE-1
TGTGGCGAGCGGGCTTGCCCGCGCTGGGGCGCAAAGCGGCCCCAAAACCGACACCCCCAGCGCATCAGGCAGATCGCTGTCGCAAGGATTGGGGCTGCCTTGCAGCCCAGCGCGGCGGTGCGGCGTCCCGACAAGCCCGCTCGCCACAAAAAGCCCGCTTGCCACAAAAGGCTCGCTCGTCACCTTTCAGGCGGTTGGATGGCGATAAGCCGCGCCCGCATGCTCCGGCGGCAGATGCGCGCCCTCACCGAAGAGTTTTTCGCGCAAGGTCCCCTGCTCATAGGCGGTCTTGTACGAGCCGCGCCGCTGCAACTCGGGAATCACCAGGTCGATGAAGTCCTCGTAGCTTTCCGGGGTGACGATACGAGTCAGGTTGAAGCCGTCCAGGCCGGTCTCGGCGATCCACGACTCCAGCTCATCGGCCACCTGGGTCGGCGAACCGACCACGGTGATGTAGCGCCCGCCCAGGGCGTGCTGCTCCAGCAGCTTGCGACGGGTCCAGTCGTTGTTCTGCAGGTTGCGGGTCGCCGACTGGATCGCGTTGCTCTTCACGTAGCGGATCGGCTCGTCCAGCTCGTACTCGGAAAAATCGATCCCGGTCGACGCCGAGAAATGCGCCACCCCGGCCTCCGCACTGGCGTAGCCCAGATACTCGGCATGCTTGGCCCAGGCCGCCGCTTCGGTTTCGCCGACGATCACGTTGATGCCCATGAACACCTTGATCGCCTGGCCGTCGCGCCCTGCCGCCTCGGCACTGGCGCGGACCTTGTCCACCTGCGCCCGGGTCGCCGCCTTGTTCTGCCCGCTGATGAACACGCACTCGGCATGCCGCCCGGCGAACAGCAGGCCGCGCTCGGAACTGCCAGCCTGGAACAGCACCGGCGTGCGCTGCGGCGATGGTTCGCAGAGGTGATAGCCCTCGACCTGGTAGAACTCGCCCTTGTGCCGCACCTTGTGCACCTTGTCCGGCTCGGCATAGACCCGCCGCACCGGATCGTTGACCACCGCGTCGCTCTCCCAACTGCCCTCCAGCAGCGTGTAGAGCACTTCCAGGTACTCGTCGGCCTGGTCGTAGCGACGATCGTGCTCGGCCTGGGCATCGAGCCCCATGGCCTTGGCCGCGCTGTCGAGGTAGCCGGTGACGATGTTCCAGCCGACCCGACCACGGCTCAGGTGGTCGAGGGTCGACAGCCGGCGGGCGAACAGGTACGGCGTTTCATAGGTCAGGTTGGCGGTCAGGCCGAAGCCCAAGTTTTTCGTCACCGCCGCCATGGCCGAGACCAGCAGCAGCGGGTCGTTGACCGGCAACTGGATCGACTCGCGCAGCGGTACGTCCACCGACCGTTGGTAGACGTCGTAGACCCCGACGATGTCGGCGATGAACAGCCCGTCGAACAGTCCGCGCTCAAGCAACTGCGCCAGCTCGGTCCAGTACTCGATTGTCTTGTAGCGGGTCGAGGTGTCCCGTGGATGGGTCCACAGCCCGTGGTTGATATGCCCGATGCAGTTCATGTTGAAGGCATTGAGCAGGATCTTTTTCTTGCTCATCAGATGGTCCCCCGCAGCGGCGGGTTTTCATCGTTGAGGTAGTAGTTGCCCACCGCGTGATACTTCCAGCGCACCGGGTCGTGCAGCGTGTGCACCCGGGCATTGCGCCAGTGGCGATCGAGGCCGTGCTCGGCCAGGGTCGCCTGGCTGCCGGCCAGTTCGAACAGGGTGCTGCCGGCGGCCAGGGAAATCTCCGTGCTGATCGCCCGGACCTCGGCGACGGCGATCGACGCCGCCGCCACGCTGTCGGCATTCGTGTCGGCCTGGGCCCGGTCGAGAAACCCGCCAGCGCGTTCCAGCAGCGCTTCGGTCGCACTCAGGCGGATGCTCAGGTGGCCGATGCTCTTGAGCGTCAGCGGGTCGTCGACGGCCTTGTCGATGCCCGAGTCGATCCATGGCCGGGTGCGGGTGCGAACGAAATGCAGGGCGTCCTCGTAGGCCGCGCGGGCGATGCCGGTGTCGATGGCCGCATGGAGGATCTGCGCCAGCGGCCCGACCGGCGTCGGGCGTTCGAAGGCGCTCTGGAACGGGATCACGTCCTCGGCGGCGACGAACACGTCCTCGAACACCACCGAGCCGCTGCCGGTGGTGCGCTGGCCGAAGCCGGTCCAGTCGTCGATCACCGTCAGCCCGGCGCTGTCGCGCGGGACGAAGGCCAGTTGCTGCACGCCCTGCTCGTCCACCACCGAGGTGGGAATGCGCTGGGCGTAGAGCGAACCGGTCGAATAGAACTTGCGACCGTTGATGCGATAGCCCTCGCCATCGCGGCGCAGGTGAGTGACGCGATCATGGGCGGTCTTGGTGCCCAGTTCGGCCAGCGCATTGCCGAAGCGGCGACCGGCCAGGACCTCGGCGTACAACCGGCGCTTCTGCGCCTCGCTGCCATTCACCCGCAGCACTTCCAGGGCATAGAAATGGTTCTGCGGAATCTGCCCGAGCGAGGCGTCGGCCTCGGCGATCAGTTGCGTGACCTTGGCCAGGGTGACGTTCGACACACCGGCGCCGCCGTACTCTTTCGGCACGCTGATGCCCCACAGGCCGGAGCGGGAAAACACCTCCAGCTCGGGCAGCGGCAGACGCCGCTCGCGGTCGCGCAGTTG
Source organism: Pseudomonas fuscovaginae SE-1 (assembly GCF_000364705.1). Taxonomy (GTDB): domain Bacteria; phylum Pseudomonadota; class Gammaproteobacteria; order Pseudomonadales; family Pseudomonadaceae; genus Aquipseudomonas; species Aquipseudomonas fuscovaginae_A. Next base: position 2,649 of record NZ_AQOH01000174.1, read on the forward strand.
GCTGTCGCGCTTGAAATCCTCGGCCAGGTCGCTGGCAACGATCAGGGCTTGCTCGTCGCTGGCAATGACCGCGACGCGTGGGGAAAACTGTGACATGGGTGTCTCCAGAGGTCTGGTCAGATCCAGGAATGGCGGGCCGGCAAGGTGCCGTTGAGGCGATAGGCACCGACCGCGTGGTACTTCCAGCGCACCGGGTCGTGCAGGGTGTGCACCCGGGCGTTGCGCCAGTGCCGGTCGAGGTTGAACTCGGCGAGGGTGGCGCGACTGCCGGCCAGCTCGAACAGCTTCTCGCTGGCCAGCAACGAAATTTCGGTGGTGAGTACCTTGGCCTCGGCCACGACGATCGAGGCCCGCGCGGCGGCAGCGGCGTCCACCGGCCCGGCACTGATCTGGTCCAGTACCTGCCCGGCCTTGCGCAGCAGCGCCTCGGCGGCATGCAATTCGATCTTCAGCTTGCCGATATCGGCGATGACATACAGGTCATCACTGGCCCTTTCGACCTTGGCGTCGACCCACGGCCGCGACCGCTCGCGGACGAAGGCGATGCTGTCATCGATGGCGGCACGGGCGATCCCGGCGTCGATGGCGGCCTGGATCAATTGCGAGACAGCGCCCTGAATGTTCGGCGTGGCGCCCTGGCGCCAGTTCTCGACGACGTTTTCCGCCTCGACCCGCACATCGTTCAGCAGCACGGTGCCGCTGGCGGTGGTGCGCTGGCCGAAGCCGGACCAGTCATCGACCACCCGCAGGCCCGGCGTGCCACGGCGCACGAAGGCCATGACCTGGCGCCCCTCATCGTCCAGCGCCTTGACCGCCACCCAATGGGCGAACAGGGCACCGGTGGAGTAGAACTTCTGCCCGCTGATGACGAAGCCGTCACCGTCGGCGCTGATCCGGGTCTTGATCTCCAGGGTGTTGCGGGTACCACGCTCAGGCCCGGCATTACCGATGCGCCAGCCATCGAGCACGCTCTGGAACAGCTGCTTCTTCTGCCGCTCGGTGGCGGTGCCGAGCAGCGCCTGGAGAATGCCGAACTGGTTCTGCGGGATCTGCCCCAGGGCCGGGTCGGCGGCGGAAATGATCGCGAACACCTCGGCCACGGTCACGAATGAAACCTGTGGGCCGCCGAACTCGCGGGGAATGGTGATACTGCCCAGGCCGCTGCGGGTGAACTGCTCGATTTCGGCCCAGGGCAGCTTGCGCTGCTGGTCGCGCCGGGCGGCGTGGAGCCGGGCGACCTCGGCCAGCTCACGGGCGGCCTGCAGGGCTTCGGCGTCGTTGCGCAACACCCGCGCCGGCAGCAGCAGCGGCGCGATGTCCTGGTCGCTGTGGACCTGTGCCTCGTTCAAGTTAGACATCCGCGCCACTCCGTGGCGTGCGCAATGCCCCGGCGATCCGCACAAGGGTGATGGTGTTCCTGACCATACCTACCTCATCTCTCTCAGGAGGCATCGCGAAGGCGATACCGACGAAATCAAACAGGTCCGGTGGTCCGGTGCATATACCCTAAGCGCGTATAAAAATTAAATAAACTAACCTTTAGGAATATGCATAGAAGGTCCGCCCCTCACTCCCGGCGGCGTTGGGCGGCACGAGAGAATCGCGGTGTCGCGGGCCTGATGAAATGCCTGGCCGCCCCTACGCGCAACCGCCGGGGCGGCGCCCAGCGGGAGTTGTTGCCGACCCGGTCGATCACACAGTAGGTGATGTCCAGCCCGCGGTCCTCACCGGCCTCAAGGATCACCGCGGCCGGCACGAACACCGTGACCGGCTTGCCGACATCGGCCGGCGCCAGCTTGGGTAGGTCGAAGCGCACATCGCCCCAGAGCAGGGTGATTTCATCCTCGGCGGCCATGTTCGGATAAGGCTCCAGAGTCAGCGGCACGCCGCGCTTCATCTGGTTCGGGTTGACCCCGTAGCGCTGGATCGGCAGCGGAATGACCAGCGGGGCCAGCCCCTGGTTCTCCTCGTCGATCGGCAGGCCGCCGGGACAGCTCAACTTGACCGGCAGCTTGAGTGGCGGGGAAGCCTGCGCCGCACGACCGATGCGCATGAGCCGGTAGTGAATCCGTGCCACGCCTTCGAGGACGAAACTCTGCGGCACCCGCAGGCTGACCGACTGGCCCTGCTCGCCCGCCCGGACCTGCCGGGACGTCACATAACAACCGTCCCAGAACAGCTCGAGCAGGTCGCCCTCGTCCATGCCCGGATAGGCCGGGATGCACACCGACAACTGCTCGGCGGCCAGGCGACCGATGCCCCGCCGTTGTGCCTGGGGTACCACGGGCGGCGCCAGTCGGGAGTGCTCGAGAGAATCGTTCATGAAATCGTCCTTTTTATAAGTTGTCGATAAGTTCAACTTGAAAGAAGTAGACAGCGTCGCTTCGGCAACCAGGTCATGACTTCTTTCGCCGTATCCTTACAGCCGAAATTTTATGACGCGAAAATAGCGCGGACACACTCGGACACGAGTGCAGTCAGGTAACGCCGGATAAGTGGAAAGTCAGCTAAAAGTTTTGCCGAGCCCCTGTCAAGACGTTAATCGCCAGCGATTCCCATCGCTTGGCTATTCGGACGCGTCCTACCTGAGCCACCCATATTCTCGGGCTTTCATCGGGAAATTTCGAGATGGTCCGCTGTTCCTGGCGCAGCCCGGCTACGTTAAGTCGAGGGTGAAAGGAGAGGGGCTGGAGCGCTTGGAACCGCATAGTTGCCTGGTAATAAAAGAACACCACCTGCAACTTCAAACATCAGGACTTCTGCAATAACGTACTCATTCCCTGAGTACATTATTCAATTCAAAGATCCGTCCTACGCATCCCCCAGAAACTTGCTGAGAAATTGCCGGGTACGTTCTTCTTTCGGATTGGCAAACAGCGCCTTGGCTTCACCCTGTTCGACGATCACGCCCTTGTCGAAAAAGATCACCCGATTGGCCACGTCGCGAGCGAAGCTCATCTCGTGGGTGACGATGACCATGGTGCGTTTCTCTTCCGCCAGCCCGCGAATGGTCGCCAACACCTCGCCCACCAGTTCCGGGTCGAGGGCCGAAGTCGGTTCGTCGAAGAGGATCACCTGGGGCTCCATCGCCAGCGCCCGGGCAATCGCCACCCGCTGTTGCTGGCCGCCGGACAGGCGACGCGGATAGGACTCTTCCTTGCCCGCCAGGCCCACCTTGGCCAGCAGCTTGCGGCCCAGGGCCACAGCCTGCTCGCGCGGTGTCTTCTTGACCACGATCGGGCCTTCGATGACGTTCTCCAGCGCCGTGCGATGGGGGAACAGGTTGAAGTTCTGGAACACGAAACCCACCTGCTGGCGCAGCTTGCGGACCAGGTTCTGCTGCTGGCTCAGCGGGCGGCTGCCGTCGATCTCGATATCCCCGACCAGGATCCGGCCGCTGGAGGGCTCCTCGAGAAAATTCAGGCAACGCAGGAAGGTGGTCTTGCCGGAACCGCTGGGGCCGATGATCGCTACCACCTCGCCGGCCTCGACCTTGAGGTCGATGCCCTTGAGCACGCTCTGGCCATTGAATTGCTTGGTCAGTTGTTCAACCACGATCATGCTTCAGGACTCCAGGTCATGCCGGTTGACCCGGTCTTCCAGGCGATTCTGGAAATACGCCAGGATGCTTGCCAATACCCAGTAGATCAGGGCGGCGGACAGGTACATGGTGAAAATTTCAAATGTACGTGCCGACACCAGTTGCGCCTGACGGAACAGCTCGGGCACCTGGATCGTCGCCGCCAGCGCCGTGTCCTTGACCAGTGAAATGAAGCTGTTGCCCAAGGGTGGCAAGGCGGTGCGCATCGCCTGTGGCAGGATGGCCCGACGCAGGGTTTGCGCACGGGTCATGCCGATACTGGCGGCAGCTTCCCACTGACCGCGCTCGATGGAAGCGATGGCCGCACGCAGGATTTCACAGGCGTAGGCGGCCATGTTCAGCGAAAAGCCGATCATGGCCGCCGGGATCGGATCCAGCTCGATGCCCACTTGTGGCAGACCGTAGTAGATCAAAAACAGCTGCACCAGTAGCGGCGTGCCGCGAAAGAACGACACGTAGACCCGGGCGATCCCGCTGAGCAGCTTGAAGCGCGACAGACGCATCAAGGCCAGGCCGAAGCCCAGCAGCAAGCCGAAAAACATCCCGCCGAGGCTGAGAATCACCGTGTAGTACGCGCCCTTGAGCAGAAAGGGCGCGGAGTCCAGCGCGAGTTGCAAGCCTGCTTCCATTATTGAGTGACGTCAGCGTTGAAGTATTTTTCGGACAGCTTCTTCAGGGTGCCGTCAGCGCGCAGCTTGTCGAGGGCCTTGTTCACGGCGTCGAGCAGTTCAGGCTCGCCCTTGCGCAGGGCAATACCGGCTTCCTGACGGGAGAAGGCATCGCCGGCAGCGGCGGTGTCCGGGGCTTTCTTGGCGTATTCCAGGGCAGCCAGGCGGTCGATCAGGATCGCGTCGATACGGCCGATGCGCAGGTCCTGGAACTTGGTCGGGTCATCATTGTAGGTCTTGATAATGGCTTTGGGCTGGTTGTCCTTGAGCCATTGTTCATAGTTGGTGCCCAGGCCCACACCGACTTTCTTGCCAGCCAGGTCGTCGGCGGTCTTGATCGCGTCGAGGTTCTTTTTCAGGACCAGTGCCTGGATGCCGGAGACGGTGTAAGGCGTGGAGAAATCGTACTTCTTCTTGCGTTCCTCGGAGATGGTGACCTGATTGACCACCGCGTCCAGACGCTTGGACTCCAGGGCCGCGAGGATGCCATCCCACGGGGTGGCCTGCAGCTTGACCTTGCCCCCCAGTTCCTTGGCCAGCGCCTCGGACAACTCGACTTCGAAGCCGCTGAGCTTGCCGCTTTCATCGACAAAGCTGAACGGCGGATAGGTGCCTTCCAGGCCGATCTTGATCTCGCCGGCTTTCTTGATCTGGTTCAGTTGTTCACCGGCCATGGCCTGGCCCAGCAGACCGGCGCCAAGCACCAGACCCAGGCTGCCGATCAGCAGACGCTTGCGAAACGCGGAAATATTCATGAAGAGCCCCGTGTGTTTTTTATGGGAAAAGGAAGGCAAACCTGACACTTTTATTACCAGCGACCATCCTGCCTCAAAGCAGTATTGGCGTCTCGTGGCAAATTCGCCTGAGGCGAAACTATAAACGGCTCTTTTTATAATCTTAAATAATATAAAAGAATCCATTTATTCCATTTTAATGGTTTGGCCGTCCCTGGGCTACAGGGCATCCTTGCGGGAAATTTCCTGGTGCCGGGCGCTCAGCTCAGGCAAACGACGCGTCATAGGCAAACAGCGCCGGCGCCCCACCGCTATGCAGGAAGATGATCGGTCCCTCCTCGAAGCGCTGCCGGCCGATACCATCGAGCAGCCCGGCCATCGCCTTGCCGGTGTACACCGGGTCGAGCAGGATACCTTCCTGGCTCGCCAGCAACTTGACCGCCGCCAGGGTCCCGGCATTCGGCTCACCGTAGCGCGGGGCGAAATACTCGTCCCACAGCTGCACCCTGAAGCTCTCCGGCAGCGGCACGCCCAGCAGCTCGGCCGTGCATTCGGCCAGCCCCTGCACCTTCGGCCGCTGCGCCTCGTCGCTACGTGAAACCGTCACCCCGATCACCGGCAACTGCGGCAGTGTTTCACTCAGGCCCAGGGCCAGGCCACTGTGGGTCCCGGCACTGCCGGATGCCAGCACCACCGCGGCGAATTTCAGGCCGGTCGCCTCGATCTGCGCCGCCAGCTCCAGGCTTGCACGCACGTAGCCCAACGCGCCGAGAGCGTTGGAACCACCGATCGGCACCAGGTAGGGCTTCCTGCCGTTGCCGCGCAGGCGCTCGGCCAGGGCCTGCAACTGCTCGTCGGCGTCGTCCAGGTTGTCCACCAGTTCGACCCGTGCATCGAACAGGTCCAGCAGCAGGCGGTTGCCGTTACCAAGGTAGTTGCCGTCCTCGGTGCCGATCGGGTTTTCCAGCAGGGCCACGCAGCCCAGGCCCAGGCGGGCAGCCAGCGCGGCGGTCTGGCGGACATGGTTGGACTGGATCGCCCCGGCGGTGACCAGCGTATCGGCCCCTGTGGCCAGCGCATCGGCGGCCAGGTATTCGAGTTTGCGCAGCTTGTTGCCACCCAGTGCCAGCGGCGTCAGGTCATCACGCTTGATGTAAATGTCGCGGCCTAGCCACGCCGACAGACGTTCCAGCTTTTCCAGGGGCGTGGCCTGCTCGAGCAGGGGCAGGCGGTCGAAGCGAGCGAGCTGTTGTTTGATCATGCGTCCGAACTGAAGATAGGAAATGTTTCGACTATAGGCAGGCACTTTTGCCCAAGGCAACCGTCGACCATTTATTTCGAAAAGTTATTAGCAAAGCACTATTCGTTCTTAATTCCCGCTCAGGGCGGTGCCGTAAAGTGAAAGCCATTCAGGTGGCCCGATTGTCCGGCCGCCAGGTCGGAGATTTGATCGTGAGCGAGCGTTCCAGCCATTGGCAACTACAGACCATCGTCAGCCAGCTACGTGGCGCCCGGGATGAATGGCGCAGCCGCAACGGGCGGGTCAGTGATGAACAGGGTGGCCGCGAACTGCCGTCGCGTCAGGCCATGGCGGAAATTCTCGAAGCCTTGTGCGGGGCGCTGTTCCCGATGCGCCTGGGGCCGGTGGACCTGCGCGAGGAAAGCGAGGACTTTTACGTCGGCCACACCCTGGACGCCGCCCTCAATGCGCTGCTGGCCCAGGCCCGGCTGGAACTGCGTTACGCCGCCCGGCATGACGGACAGGCCGACACCGAGGTGCAGGCCAAGGCCCTGCGGCTGATCCAGGATTTCGCCATGGCCCTGCCGGCCCTGCGCCGTCTGCTCGATACCGACGTCCTGGCGGCCTACCACGGCGACCCGGCGGCGCGCAGCGTCGACGAAGTGCTGCTGTGCTACCCGGGGATTCTCGCGGTGATCCACCACCGCCTGGCACACCACCTTTACCGTGCCGGCCTGCCGCTGCTGGCACGGATCAGCTCGGAGATCGCCCACTCGGCCACCGGCATCGACATCCACCCGGGCGCGCAGATCGGCCCGAGCTTCTTCATCGACCACGGCACCGGCGTGGTGATCGGCGAAACGGCGATCATCGGCGAACGGGTGCGCATCTACCAGGCGGTGACCCTGGGTGCCAAACGCTTCCCGGCGGACGAGGACGGCCAGTTGCAGAAGGGCCACCCGCGGCACCCGATCGTCGAGGACGACGTGGTGATCTATGCCGGCGCGACCATCCTGGGCCGCATCACCATCGGCAAGGGCGCCACTATCGGCGGCAACGTCTGGCTGACCCGCAGCGTGCCGGCCGGATGCAACCTGACCCAGGCGAACCTGCAGCAGCATGAGAACGAAATCCAACGCTGAGAGGGCGGCTGACTCAGCCCCTTGGGGAAGCGGGCTTGCCCGCGAAGGCGTCCTTGAGGCCGTCAACAGCTTCGCGGGCAAGCCCGCTCCCACGAGGTTTGGTGCTGGATTGTCCATTCCTGAGTGACAGTCAAACCGATTTGAGCCGC
>NZ_AQOH01000175.1 GCF_000364705.1 Pseudomonas fuscovaginae SE-1
GGAACCCGCCGATGAAGGTGTAGGCGATGGTCGCCGCCGCACCGGCCCACAAGGCAGTGCCGTAGGACATGCCAAAGGTGCTTTCGAACAGGCGGGCGCCGGCGACGATGCCGGAGGCGCAGTAGATGGTGAAGAACACCAGGATCACGATGGCCGCGATCACCCGCAGCAGGCCGCTGTGGTCTTCGAAGCGGCTGGAGAAGTAGTCCGGCAGGGTCAGCGCATCACCGTTGTGCTCGGTCTGGACCCGCAGGCGCCCGGCGACGAACAGCCAGTTCAGGTAGGCCCCGACGATCAGGCCGATGGCGATCCAGCTCTCGGAGAGGCCGGACATGTAGATTGCACCCGGCAAGCCCATCAGCAGCCAGCCACTCATGTCGGAGGCGCCGGCCGAAAGCGCGGTGACAACGCTGCCGAGGCTGCGCCCACCGAGAATGTAGTCGGAGAGGTTGTTGGTTGAGCGATAGGCCATCAGTCCGATCAGGACCATCGCAGCGATGTAGATCACGAAGGTGATCAAGGTTGGATTGCTTACGCTCATTGAAAAAGCCCTGGCATTGTTTTTATTCAGCGGCGATCCGCGACCGACGAAACGACAATACTTGTCAGACGGTTAAACGGACCGGGCATTCATGACTGATGTTTCCCCAGGAAAATCATCAGTCGGTGCCTCCAGTCGTAGGAGGTTGCACCTCGGCCGAGCATGCTATTCAACAATACGAACAAGGCGCAACCTGTTTTACCCCCACCAGTTGCACCTCGGGGCCTTTCCAATTTTTCCCACACGGGTCTACGCCGTCGTACAACGCAACCCCCTGACCTCCCTTGGAAAACCGCAGAGAACCGACCATTCGTCGGCAAGTGAAAATTTTTTCCGATCGGAGCGTGGCGATTTCCACTGAAAAAATGGGTTGCACCCGGTTGCACCTCTTGCAGCCCACAGCTAATCTTTCGCCATCTGACGCCACGCGGTAGTGGCAACCCATGAGGACAAGAAAAATGGCGACCACCACCCTTGGGGTCAAACTCGACGACCCGACCCGCGAACGCCTGAAAGCGGCGGCCCACTCGATTGACCGCACCCCGCACTGGCTGATCAAACAGGCCATCTTCAATTACCTGGAGAAACTCGAGAGCGGTGCAACCCTCAGCGAACTCAGCGGCCTGCCCCGTGGCGAAGCCGACGACGCCGGTGAAGTGCAGGCCGATCACAGCCACCAGTGTTTCCTCGAATTCGCCGAGAGCATCCTGCCGCAGTCGGTGCTGCGTGCCGCCATCACCGCCGCCTACCGTCGCCCCGAACCGGAAGTGGTGCCGATGCTGCTCGAACAGGCCCGCCTGCCGGCAGCCACGGCCGAAGCCGCCAACAAGCTCGCGGCG
>NZ_AQOH01000176.1 GCF_000364705.1 Pseudomonas fuscovaginae SE-1
GCTTCGCAGCCGAACGCGGGCAAGCCCGCTCGCCACAACCACAAGCGATACCACTGGGCAATCTGGTAATCCTCATGGCAGGCAGCCCCACTAAATTGCAATAGCCCCCGTCCCAAGCAGCCCCATGGCATGATGTGGCGAGCGGGCTTGCCCGCGCTGGGGCGCAGAGCGTCCCCAAACCAGCCAACGCGGTGCATCAGGAGGAATGGGGAACCCGGGTTTACGACTGCTTCGCAGCCGAACGCGGGCAAGCCCGCTCGCCACAACCACAAGCGGTACCACTGGGCAATCTGGTAAGCCTCGTGGCAGGCAGACCCACTAAAAATTGCAATAGCCCCCCGTCCCAAGCAGCACCACGGCCCAATGTGGCGAGCGGGCTTGCCCGCGCTGGGGCGCAGAGCGCCCCCAAACCAGCCAACGCGGTGCAT
>NZ_AQOH01000177.1 GCF_000364705.1 Pseudomonas fuscovaginae SE-1
GTCAACGTCACGCCATCGTGGATCGCGGCGCACGCCTCGGGACGCGCGCGGACCTGGGCTTCGAACAGGCCGTGCACGGTCTGCGTCCGTGGGTAGTCGCGATCGCTGGCATTGAACGCCACCAGCACCTGCTCACGCTCGGCAGCCGGCAGGACCGAAATCCCGGCCAAGGGTGTCTGGGGCGCCTGCTCCAGGGCTGCGGCCAGGTTGACCAGAGCTACGGTCATATAATCGCAGACCCGCTGCGCACCGATGCCTGGCAGGGCCAGGACATTCAGGGAGAAGTCTTCGCCCAGGTCGTCCACCGACAGCGTCAGCGGGTAGTTGGTGCGCTCCTCGCTGCTGAGAATCTCGATGCCTTGCCAGGCCTGTACAGCCTGCTCGGAAACACCACCCACGGCGCTGTGCCGGTAGTTGAGCAAGGCGCTGAACAACGGCGTCGGCGCGGCCACGCCGCTGCAACGCTGGGCCAGGGCCAGGGAGGCGTGTTCGTAGCCGAGCAGCGCGGTGAGGCGTCCGTGAACCGCCTTGACCCCATCCCGCACCCCCTGCCCGCCCACGCAGACCCGCAATGGCAGGGTATTGATAAACATGCCCAACGCCCGGTCGGCACCTTCGCCGCCCTGCATCCGGCCCATCAGCACGGTGCCGAACACCACGTCCTGCCGCCCGGAAACCTGACCCAGTACCTGGGCCCAGGCCAGGTGATGCAGGCTCGCGGCGCTGACCCCCAACTGGCGGGCCAACGCCCGCACCCGCAGGCTCAGGGCCGACGGCAGAACGGAACTGACCTCGTCGATCAACTGGCCATCGACCTGCACATTGCGCAAGCCGAATGGCAGGGTCGGCTCGTCGATATCGCCGAGCATCTCACGGAAGAACGCCTCGTGTTCGGCCTGGCTGCTCCCCAGGCGGGCCTGGGCCACATAGTTGCGATACGGCACCGGGCTGCCCAACTGATCGGCCTGCCCCAGCAGATACGCCTGGATTTCATGGCGTACCACTTCCAGGGCGGTATGGTCCAGGGCCATGTGATGGAAGCGCAGCATCGCCACCCAGCACTGCCGGGCTTCATCTTCGGCGAACAGCAATTGCATCAACGGCGCCTGGCTCACGTCCAGGCGCGAGTGACGGGTATCGAAATGTTCCCTGAGCTGATCCGCCACCTCACCGGCACGCGGATCGAACGACAGAACCTCACAATGCAACCGGGCCTGGCGCCAGACCACCTGCACGGGCTCGTCCAGGCCTTGCCAGAGCACGGCGGTACGCAGGATGTCATGCCGATCGATGACCTGTTGCAACGCCTGGGCAAAGGCCTCCAGCCGCGTGCGGTTCGCCACGTTGAACAGCGCGTGAAGAACATAGGGGTCGCCCTGCTCGGCGGCCAGGTGATGATAGAGAATCCCCTCCTGCAGCGGTGCCAGCGGGTAGATATCCTGCACGTTCGCCGCGCCGCCCGGAACGTTGGCGACGATCCGGTCGATGGCGGCCTGGTCGAGGTTGATCAGCGGCAGCATCTGTGGGGTGATGCGCTCGCAGCCTGCCGGGATGGCATTGGCCGGCACCACGATTTCCCGTCCGCCGCCCACGGCGGCGGCCAGCGCCACCAAGGTTGGCTGGCTGAATAGGACCCGAATATCCGTGCTCAAGCCAGCCTGACGCATGCGCTCGATCAGGCTGACCGCCAACAGCGAGTGACCGCCCAGTTCGAAGAAGTGATCATGCCGACCGACCTTGGCGACACCCAGCAGGTCCTGCCAGAGGGTTGCGATCAAGGTTTCGGCTTCGCCTTGCGGAGCCTCGTACTCACGGCTGGTCAGCGCGCCAGCGTCCGGCGCCGGCAGGGCCTTGCGGTCCAGCTTGCCGTTTGGCGTCAGCGG
>NZ_AQOH01000178.1 GCF_000364705.1 Pseudomonas fuscovaginae SE-1
GTCGGGAATGCGCTTGCCGATCGGGCTCGCCCCGACACGCTGGGCATCCTCGGCCTGCAGCGGGTAATAGGTCACGTGCACCGTGGTTTCGGTGATGCCGTACATGTTCACCAGTTGCGTACCGGCGTTCACGGCCCGGGCGTACCAGGGCTTGAGCATCGCCGTGTCCAGCGCCTCGCCACCGAAGATCACCTGGCGCAGGGCATGGGCTCGGCCGTTGTCGCCCTGGGCGGCAATCAGCTGACGGAACGCGCTCGGCGTCTGGTTGAGCACCGTCACCCCGGCGCTGCACAGCAGTTCGTAGCACTCCCGCGGCGAACGGCTGACCAGTTGCGGCACGATCAGCAGGCGCCCGCCGTGCAGCAGCGCGCCCCAGATTTCCCAGACCGAGAA
>NZ_AQOH01000179.1 GCF_000364705.1 Pseudomonas fuscovaginae SE-1
TGGCCAGAGCCATGACGAGTTACACCACGTCCTGGGACACGATCGTTCATACCCGTCATCCTTCAGGGGCTTGGCAGGAGCGTGCTTGTCTAGGGTATGAAGTAGAGCGTCGCAAGGGAGTTCAATTTAATTGCTGGTATGAGACGCAATGTGTTCGGGTCTGCTAAAGCGGGTCAGTTACCTCACCCACGATGCGCCGACCCGAATACCGGATGCGGCACGGGAGCCGGGGCTATATCTGGTGCCGCGAGCGATCCCGCGCTGTCAGCGACCTGAGCCCGACATTACTTTTCCGTCAGCTTCGGGGGGCTGTCCACTGATGGAACAGGTAGGGACTGATATCGGCTTCGCCTGGGTAAAAAGGGCCGCACCCGGCGGCCCTCCAGGCCAGATTCAGGACATTTGAGGGGAAACGATGATCTTCACGTTGTGCTCCTTGTTGTTCACCAGCTCCTGGAAGCCTTTCTCGACGATCTCTTCGAGCTCGATGCGTCCGGTGACCAGAGGCGTGATGTCCAGGCGGCCATCGGCAATGAAGGCGATCACATCGGCGAACTCGCCGTTATAGGCCAGCGAGCCGAACACCTGCTTCTCGGTCGCCACCAGCTCGAAGAAGTTGAAGGAGCTGGGCTCCTCGAAGATGCCCACCAGCACGCAGGTGCCAGCCTTGCGAATGGCGTCGATGGCCAGCTTGGCGGTGTGCTTGTTGCCGATGCACTCGAAGCTGACGTCCGCCCCGAGGCCATTGGTCAGGCGGCGGACCTCCGCCAGCACGTCGCATTCGTTCGGGTCGAGCACATGGCTGGCGCCGACCTCGCGGGCCTTGGCCTTGCGTGCCGAGGACATCTCCAGCGCGATCACCTGGGCGGCGCCGGCGGCCTTGGCGCACATGATGGTGCACAGGCCGATGGTGCCGGCGCCGACCACCACCACGTTGCGCCCCAGCAGGCTGCCGGCTTTCTTCACCGCGTGCATGCCCACCGCCAGCGGCTCGATCAGGGCTCCGGCTTCGGTGGGGAAGCCCGTGGGCAGCTTGTACAGCAGGTTGGCCGGCACGTTGACCCATTGGGCGAAGGCACCGTTGTTCATCAGCCCGGTAAAGGCCAGGTTCTCGCAGATGTTGTACAGGCCGTTTCGGCAGTAGTAGCAGGTCCCGCAGTGCTGGCAGGCGTCCGCCGCGACGACTTGGCCGCTGCTGAAGCCCTCGACACCCTCGCCAAGCTTGACGATCTCGCCGCAGAACTCGTGACCGAGAATGCACTGGCCCTTGATCCCGGTGAGCGGGTGGGGCGCTTCCACCGGGATGAACACCGGGCCTGCAACATACTCGTGCAGGTCCGAACCGCAGATGCCGCACCAGTGCACGCGGATCTGCACCCAGCCGGGCGGTGGGTCGCCCGGCAGCGGCACGTTTTCCACGCGGATATCGTTGCGGCCGTGCCAGACCGCTGCGCGCATGCTGTTGGTGTCGATTGTCATGGCTGTCTCCTGAGGCCCGGCCCTATGGGCGGGCCCTTGTGGGTCAATGGCGTTTGAGAAAGTCCAGCAGCAGGGCGTTGACCGCCTCGGCGTCTTCGAGCTGGAGCATGTGGGCCTGTTTGGGCAGTACGTGAACTTCGGCAGGTAGACCTTCGGCGTGGCTGGCCGGGATGATCGCGTCCGCCTCGCCCCAGATCACCAGGGCCGGGTGTTCGGCGGTGTCCAGGACATGGCGCAGGTCGGCCTGCTGCCGGCCGTTGGCGAAGAGTTGGTCGGCGAGCTGCCGCAATGCCGTGCCCACGCCTTCGAGTCGCTTGTACTTGAGCATGTCCTCGAGCATCTGCCGGTTGACCAGCGTCGGGTCGGAGAACAGTTGCACCAGTTGCGGCTTGAGCTCGTTGCGGCTGTTGGCCCTGACGAAGCCTTGCAGGTACTCACCGTTGATCTGCGTACCCAGCCCGGCACTGGCCAGCAGACTCAGCGAGCGCACGCGCCGGGGCGCCAGTCGCGCGGCGTTGAGGGCCACGGCGCCGCCCATGGAGTGTCCAGCCAGGTGCGCCTGCCGGATATCCAGGTGGTCGAGCAGGGCAAGCACCGCCCCGCTCAGTTCGTCGAGATCGCCCCGCAGCAGCGTCTTGCCCGACTCACCATGGCCCGGCAGGTCGAGGGCGATGACCCGGCGGGTGGCCGCCAGCGCCTCATGATTGAACAACCAGTTGTTCAGATCGCCGCCGAAGCCGTGGATCAGCAGCAAAGGCACGTCGCCTTCGCCGCGCTCGAAGTAGCGCAGCACACGGGCGTCCAGCTCGACCTTCTGCGGTATCGGTCCGTTGTCGACTTCGGCGCCATCGCTCGGGACGAACTCGGCCTGGAAGCGCTCGACCACTTCGTCGATCTCTTCGTCACTGGCTTCACCTTCGACGATGACCCCCAGCAGGGCACCGACCGGCAGAACCTCTTCCTCTCGTGCCACCTGCCGGCGCAGTACACCGCAGAAGGGCGCCTCGACGCTGCTGCTGATCTTGTCGGTCTCGACGTCGAGCACTTCATCGCCTTTTTCGATGACGTCGCCGTCCTGCTTGAGCCACGCGTCGATACGCCCCTCGGTCATCGACAGGCCCCACTTGGGCATGGTCAGGGTGTGGATTCGGCTCATGCCACCTTCCTCCCTTGCACCAGTTCCAGGACCGTGGCCTCGATCTTCGCCGCGCTGGGGATGTACAAGTCCTCCAGGGCGTCGGAGAAGGGCACCGGCGTGTGTGGCGCGGTGACCTGGCGGATCGGTCCCTTGAGCGAGTCGAACGCCCGTTCGGCGACCAATGCGGCGATGTCGGTGGCCATGGAGCAGCGCGGGTTGGCCTCGTCGATCACCACCAGTCGGCCGGTCTTCTCCACGCTTTCGAGGATGCTGTCGGCGTCCAGCGGGCTGGTGGTGCGCAGGTCCAGCACCTCGCAGGACACGCCCTGGCGCGCCAGACTGGCGGCGGCGTCCATGGCCAGGTGAACCATGCGGCCGTAGGTCACCAGGGTCACGTCATCACCCTCGCGCAGGAAGTTGGCCTCGCCGAAGGGGACGGTGTACAACTCTTCCGGCACGTCACCCTGCATCGAGTAGAGCAGCTTGTGTTCGCAGAAGATCACCGGGTCGTTGTCGCGGATGGCCTGGATCAGCAGGCCCTTGGCGTCATACGGCGAGGACGGGCAGACCACCTTGAGCCCGGGAATATGGGTCCACAGCGAGGTGAGCATCTGCGAATGCTGGGCGGCGGCGCGCAGGCCGGCGCCGACCATGGTGCGGATCACCAGCGGGGTCACCGCCTTGCCTCCGAACATGTAGCGGAATTTGGCGGCCTGGTTGAGGATCTGGTCCAGACAGCAGCCGGCGAAGTCGACGAACATCAGCTCGCACACCGGGCGCAGGCCTCGGGTCGCGGCGCCGACCGCCGCGCCGACGTAGCCGATCTCCGACAGCGGGGTGTCCAGCACCCGGCCGGGGAACTGGTGGAACAGGCCCTTGGTGACGCCGAGCACGCCGCCCCAGGCGTCGTCCTCGCCCGGTGCGCCAGCGCCGCCGGCGTTATCCTCGCCCATGATGAATACCGTCTGGTCGCGACGCATTTCCTGGGCCAGGGCTTCGTTGATGGCCTGCTGGTAAGTGATCTTTCTGGCCATGATGGCTCTCCTCTTGTTGTTCTTCCGGGGCCGGGGCGAGGGGTTGTCCCACGGCGCCCGGCGGCTGATCTCAGGGGTAGGCGACGTACACGTCGCTGAGCAGGTCGGCCGGCGAAGGCTTGGGATCGGCCTTGGCCCGCAGCACCGCCTCATCGATGCTGGCGTGCACCTCGGCGTCGATGCCGTCCAGGACGCTGGCCTGCAGCAGCCCGGCGCGCACGGTGCGTTCGCGGAACTGCATCAGGCAGTCGCGGGTTTCGCGGTAGTGCTTGACTTCATCGGGGGCGCGGTAGGTCTGGGCATCGCCTTCGAAGTGGCCGTAGTAACGGGTGAGCTTCACCTCGATCAGTGAGGGGCCTTCGCCAGCCCGGGCACGTTCGACGGCGGCAGCGGCGGCTTCGTGGACCGCGAAGAAGTCGAAGCCGTCCACGGTCACCCCGGGCATGCCGAAGCCGGCGGCGCGGTCGGCAATGTGGTCGCAGGCCACCGACCAGTTCGATGCCGTGGCCTCGGCGTAGCCGTTGTTCTCGGCGACGAAGATGCACGGCAGGTTCCACACGGAGGCGAGGTTCATCGCCTCGAACACCGCGCCCTCGTTGGAGCCGCCGTCGCCGAAGAAGGCTACGGCCACCGCGCGGTTGCCCTTGAGCTTGGCGGCGAGTGCCGCACCGGCCGCCAGCGGCGCGCCGGCGCCGACGATACCGTTGGCGCCAAGCATGCCCTTGGACAGGTCGGCGATGTGCATGGACCCGCCCTTGCCCTGGCAGACGCCGGTCTTCTTGCCGTAGATCTCGGCCATCATGCCGTACACATCCACCCCCTTGGCGATGCAGTGACCGTGGCCACGATGGGTGGAGGCGATGCAGTCCTCGTCGTCGAGATGGGCCATGACGCCGGCGGCGGACGCTTCCTCGCCGGCGTAAAGATGCACGAAGCCGGGAATCTCGCCGGTGGCGAATTCCACATGCAGGCGTTCCTCGAAGGCGCGGATGGTGCGCATCACGCGATAGGCATGGAGCAGTCGTTCAGTCGATAGCAGGGACATTTTCTTGTTCTCCAGGGTGGTTCACGGGCTTGCCGGCAACGGCCAGCAGGCGATGGTGGGCGGCGAAGGCCAGGGCGGCCTCGACGTCGATGCTCAGCGGGCCGTCAAGTTCGAGGGTGATGCTGGGGCGGTCGGCGGCGGCGAACTCGATCTCGCGTTCACCATCCAGCGCCAGGGTGCCGGCGGCCAGCAATGGCCGGCGTGGTACGCCGGGTTCGAGGCTGCCGCTGGCGACGATCCCGCAGGCTTGCAGCAGGCCCGGGGCCAGCGGTGCCAGCAGCGCCTCGTCGGCCTGTGGCGAGAGGCGCAGCCAACTGCCGCGCGGGCAGCGTCGCGACACCGGGTTCCATAGCCCGCACAGCGAGGACAGGCCTATGGCGTGGGGCTCGGCGAAGGCTGCATGGATTTCCGCCAGGTCCTCGGCGCGGCTGATGGCGCGGGCGCCGGTGAAGGTCAGTGGCGAGACGGCGACTTCCACCAGGGCGATTTCGTCGATACCCCGTGCCGCCAGTCGCACGCGCAGGCGCTTGTTGCGCCGCAGGCCCACCGGCGGGGGAATCCGGCCACTGGCATAGAGCCCGCCGGCCAGTCCGGCGCCGGTGGCTTCGCGCAGTTCCGGGAAGGCGTTGTTGGTCCCGGTGGACAGGCACAGCAACGGTATGTCGCCGACCTCGGCGGCCACCGCCTTGTGCGTGCCGTCGCCACCGAGCACGGCCACCAGGCTGACGCCTCGCTCGACCAGCAGTCGTGCGGCCAGGCGGGTATCCTCCACGCCCTGACGCAGCGGCATGTCGAGGAACTCCAGGCGTGGCCAGCGGCTTTCACGGGCGTGGCGACTGCCACTCGCCTTGAGCACGGCGGCGGCAATGCCGGTCATGTCCGGCGGCATCAGCACCTCGTCGATGCCGGTGGCGCCGAAGGCGCCCAGCAGGCGCTGGACTACGGCGGCCTTGTCGGTGCTGGAGTAGAGCCCGGCATTGGCGGTCAGGCGGCGCAGGTCCCGGCCCGAGGCGGGGTTGGCGATGATGCCCACGCGCAGCGGCCGACTCATAGCGAGAAGCCGCCAGTCGCCGGAGCAACTTTCTCGGTCTGGAAAAACGGCGAAGAAACAGGAGCGAACATGACGCACCTCTGATTGTTGTTGTGGGTGCGGGACGGAGCCCGGTGTCATGCGGGAGATAGCAAGGGCGGTGCCAGGATGCGCTGCATGAGGCTGCATGCCCTGTGTCAGAGCGGTTGGAGTGGGTCAAACCGGTGGCTGAACGCGCGGCGGAATGAGACGCGCCATGTCAGCCTGCCTGGCGTCGCGGTGAGACGTTGAGACGCTGCGTCTCAGTGGGCTGCCGGCTGTTCGTGACACTTGTCCCGCAGGCGAGGCGGGGCTTAAATGAGCGCAACAAGAACAATGAAACACGCCGTGGAGGCCCCATGCTTCCTGCCTACTCCAGAGCCCACGTGGACTGTGTCAGCCGTGTGTTGCGTCATGCCGGCCGCTTGCCTGAGGCGCCGGTACCGAACCTGATCCTCGACTCCTGGCGCCGTTCGATGGAGCAGCACCACCTGGATCCGGGCTCGCTGCAGGGCCCGCGTATCCTCAGCCAGACATTGCTCAGGGAATACCGCGAGCGCGCCGAGAGCTTCCTGTGCATCGCCGGTGAGGAGGTCTCGCGGCTGCATGGCCGGGTGCGCGACGCCGACTACTGCGTGCTGCTCACCGACGCCCAGGGCAATACCATCGACTATCGCGTGGAGTCGGCGATCCGTGCCGACTGCCGGCGTGCCGGGCTGTATCTGGGAACCTGCTGGTCGGAAGGCGAGGAGGGCACCTGTGGCGTGGCCGCGGTGCTGACCAATCGCGTACCGGTGACGGTGCACAAACGTGACCATTTCCGCGCCGCCTTCATCGGCCTGACCTGCTCGGCGGCACCGGTGTTCGACCCCTGGGGCGAATTGCTCGGGGTGCTCGACGTGTCGGCCGTGGAGTCTCCGGACGACCGCCGCAGCCAGCACCTGATCCGGCAGATGACCGTGCAGAGCGCCCGTGACATCGAAAACGCCTTCTTCATGCACAGCACCCGTGGCTTGTGGGTGTTGCGAGCACACGCCGCCCCGGGCTACGTCGACAGCCAGCCGGAGTTCCTCTTCGCCTGGGACGCCGACGGTTGCGTGCAGGCGCTCAACCCCTCGGCCCGGCATTATCTGCTGGAGCGCCATGGGCAACTGCCACGGCACATCGGCGAGGTCTTCGACCCGGACCTGTTGCATGCGGCTGCCGACGAACATCCACTGCATTTAGCCGAGCACGGCCTGCATGTTCGTCTGAGCGTGCCCCGGAGCGCGCACAAGAGGGTGGTTGCGCGCCACGCCGCCGGCGAACCGGACCCGCGGATCGCCGAGAGCCTGCGCCTGGCGGTCCGTGTCAAGGACCGCAACCTGCCCGTGCTGATCCATGGCGAAACCGGTGCCGGCAAGGAAGTCTTCGCCCGCCAGTTGCATGAGCGAAGTGCGCGGCGTGACAAACCCTTCGTGGCGCTCAATTGCGCCGCGATCCCCGACAGTCTGATCGAGAGCGAGCTGTTCGGCTATGTCGCCGGCGCCTTTACCGGTGCCGAGCGCAAGGGCGCGCGCGGGCTGCTGCAGCAGGCCGATGGCGGCACGTTGTTCCTCGACGAGATCGGCGACATGCCCCTGGCTCTGCAGACACGCCTGTTGCGTGCGTTGGCCGAGGGCGAAGTGGCACCGTTGGGCGCGGCGCGCAGGCAAACCGTGGATATTCAGGTGATCTGCGCCAGCCATCGCGACCTGGCGGCCCTGGTGGCCGAGGGCGCCTTTCGCCAGGACCTGTATTTTCGCCTCAGTGGCGCGCGTTTCGAACTGCCGCCGCTGCGCGAGCGTAGCGACAAGCTGGACCTGATCAACCGTATCCTCGATGAGGAGGCCTCACGCTGCGGCTTGCGCCTGGGGCTGGGCGCCGCGGCCCTGGAGTGTCTGCTGGGATACGGCTGGCCGGGCAACGTGCGCCAGTTGCGCCATGTTCTGCGCTACGCCTGTGCCCTCTGCGCGGGTGAAAGTATCCGCCTGCAGGACCTGCCCGAAGAGCTGCATGGCGCGGCGCCACAGGTGCAGGTGGAGGTGCTGGCCAGTCCCGAGCGCCAGGCGCTGCTCGAGGCTCTGGTGCGCCACCGCTGGCAGCCGGGGCCGGCGGCGCGGGCGCTGGGCATTTCTCGGGCGACCTTGTATCGGCGTGTGAAGCAGCATGACATCGTGATGCCGCGGGCCAGGCCCCGGGACAAGACGGCAGGCGATGAATAAAAGTATTGCGAATGAGCATTTGTTCATTCTAGCATCAGGGCTCCTCCCGTCATGGGTCACACCAATCGCTATCGGAGCCCCTTTCATGAGAACCATCACCAGCGCCAATGCCCCCGCTGCCATCGGGCCTTACTCCCAGGCCAAGGCCTTCGGCAACCTGATTTTCACTTCCGGCCAGATCCCGCTGGACCCTGCCAGCGGCCAGGTGGTGGAAGGCGGCGTCCGCGAACAGACCCTGCAGACCATCAAGAACCTGGAAGCTGTTCTGAAAGAGGGCGGGGTAGGTTTCGAGCAGGTGATGAAGACCACGTGCTTCCTCCACGACATGGCTGACTTCGCCGCCTTCAACGAGGTATACGAGCAGTTCTTCGTGTCCAAGCCGGCACGCTCCTGCGTGGCGGTCAAGGCCCTGCCGAAAGGTGTGCTGGTCGAAATCGAGGCGATCGCCGTCTCGGCCTGATGCCCCGGACCATGGTGAAGCTCTCGCCGGCTGACCAGGCCATCCTGCGCTCCCATTCGACGCTGCTGGACGGCCTCGCAGCCTACCTGGGGGCGGGCTTCGAGTTCGTCCTCCACAGCCTGGACAACCTGGATGCCTCGGTGATCAAGATCATCAATGGGCACCTGACCGGGCGGCAGGCGGGGGCGCCGATCACCGACCTGGCCTTGCGCATGCTTGCCGAAATCAATGAGTCGCAGGGCAGTTCCGGGAAGAACTATTTCTGCAAGAACCGCAACGGCGAACCGCTCAAGTCGACCACGCTGGTCATTCGCGGCGAACAGGGTATGCCGATCGGACTGCTGTGCATCAATTTCCACCTGAACACGCCACTGCACGAACTACTGGGCAGTTTCATGCAGCCGCCTGCCAGCGTGACCGAGGTGCTGTCGGAGAACTTTGGGGCCGACGTGAACGAGACGGTACTCGTTGCCTTGGGTTCGGCGCGAAAAAAGGTCGCCGAAACGCTGGCACTCTCGGCGAATGGCTACAACAAGGCGGTCATCAACCTGCTCCACGAGCAGGGCATCTTCAAGCTCAAGGGGGCCGTCGGACGGGTTGCCCAGGATCTGGGCGTCTCCAGGAACACGGTCTATCTGCACTTGCGTTCGGCGCGGGATGCCGAGCCGATCCATCACTGACCTCTGAACGCAAGTCGCCTGATGCAAGCCAGGCGCCTTGTTCATTCCGTTGCTCAGGCCAGGTTGCGCTTGAGCTCGGCGATATGCTCGGGGCCGATGCCGCAGCAACCGCCGATCAGGCTGGCGCCACGTTGCTGCCAGTCCCGAGCCCAGGCCAGGTAGCCCGGTGGGTCGAGGTCTTCGCGCAGTTCGTCCAGGCCGTCGTTGGCGGTGGCTTCCTTCGGTTGCGGCGGGAAGGCATTGGCGTAGGCGCCGATGGCGATATCCGCGTTCAGGCGTTCAATCACCGAACGCGCCACATCCACGGCCGAACCAATGACTTCCGGCTGGCTGCAGTTGAACAGCACGGCGCCCACGCCCAGGGCGGCCGCCGCTTCGATGGCCTCGACCACC
>NZ_AQOH01000180.1 GCF_000364705.1 Pseudomonas fuscovaginae SE-1
GGCTCGCCGGAGCGCAGGCGCGGGGTGTCGTCGACGTCCTCGTCCTGCAGCGTGAACGATACCCAGAACGGCTTGCCGTCGGCCGGCAGATGGGCGTGGATCGCACGGACCTCGGCGATCAGGCTCTGGGTTTCCGCCAGCCACAGGTCGACATTCGGCGCCAGGCCTTCGAGCAGCGGGGTGAGCACTTCAGTCACGCGCCCAGGCTGGAACAGGTCGGGTCGGTAGGAGCCGAACAGCGGGGGCAGGGAGCCCGCCACCCGTACCGGTTGTGTGCTGGCGTCGGCGGCGGTACGGGCCAGTTTGCCAGCAGTTTCGGCCAACTGGCGGCCTTCCCGGGCAAAGCGTTCCTCGCCGATATGGAAGGGCACCACCGCGTAGCTGTTGCTGGTGATGACCTGGGCACCGGCCGTGATGAACGATGCATGCACGCCCACCACCGCTTCGGGGGCCTCGGTCAAGGCCAGTGCAGACCACTCGGGCTGGCGGAACGGGGCACCGCTGCGTTGCAGTTCGCGGCCCATGCCACCGTCGAGAACCACCATCGCTCGTTGTTTCATATAACTTCCTTGAATGTGCTTATGAGGAAAATTCACTATGTTCAGTGCGCTTATAGCTATTTAATAGCTTAATTCCATTTTCAGCCAACTTTTCAGGAGCTTACATGCGTTTTCCTTCCTTGCTGGGTGCGGGGCTGCTTGCTCTTGCCGCGACTTCACAGGCTTTTGCCGGTGTCACTCTGGATCGGGTCGAGTCGCGCAAGGAACTGGTCAACGTGTTGATGGAAAGCTATCCGCCGTTTTCCTTCCTGAACGACCAGAACCAACTCGATGGTTTCGACGTGGACGTGGCCAAGGCCGTCGCGCAGAAGCTCGGCGTCAAGCTGCGCCTGGAAACCCCGTCGTGGGATGTGATCGCCGCCGGCCGCTGGAGCGGTCGCTATGACCTGTGCATCTGCTCGATGACGCCGAGCAAGGCGCGGGCCGAGGTGTTCGACTTCCCGGTCGAGTACTACGCCTCGCCGGCCGTGATCGTGGTCAACGCCCAGGATGACCGTATCCACTCAGCCAAGGACCTGAACGGTCGCAAGGTCGGCCTGACCAGTGCCTCCAGCTACGAGAGCTACCTGAACAAGAACCTGGTGATCGAGGGCGCCGAAGACAAGAAGATCGACTACCCCTTCGACTTCGTCCAGATCGCGCCCTATGACACCGACAACGTGGCCTTCCAGGACCTCGGCCTGGGCGCCGGCGTACGCCTGGACGCCATACTGACCAATCTGGTGACCGCCCAGCCCCGCCTGAACCAGGACAAGCGTTTCAAGCTGGCCGGAGCTCCGCTGTATGAAGAACCCAACTCGGTGGCCATCGAGAAGGGCGACCCCGAATGGGACGCGAAGGTTCGCCAGGTGTTCGCCGAACTCAAGGCCGACGGCACCCTGGCTCGCCTGTCGCAGAAATGGATTGGCGCCGACATCAGTAAATGAGCGCCTTCGAACCCTCCCCGAAACCCGTGGTCAAGGCCGCGGGGACGCGCCTGTTCGGGTTCCGGACACGCCTGTATCTGACCTGGCTGGCGCTGTTCGCCCTGTTCGTCGCTTTCTTCCTGAGCTTTGACCTGAAGCTCGCGATCATCCTGGAGAAGTTCCCGAACCTGGCCGGTTTCAAGCTGGGGCCGAACGGTTTCCTGCAGGGCGCGGCACTGACCCTGTTCCTGTGCCTGTGCTCGATGGTGGTCTCGGTGCTGTTCGGCTTCGCCGCCGCCCTGGCGCGGCTGTCGAACAGCGCGCTGCTGGTGGGAATCGCCAGCTTCTACACCTCGTTCTTCCGTGGCACGCCGCTGCTGATCCAGATCCTGCTGATCTACCTGGGGCTGCCGCAACTGGGCATGGTGCCGGGCGCGATCAGTGCCGGCATCATCGCGCTGTCGCTCAACTACGGCGCCTATCTGAGCGAGATCTTCCGCGCCGGCATCCTCGGCGTCGCCCGTGGCCAGCGTGAAGCGGCTTTGGCATTGGGAATGCGCCCCCGGCAGATCTTCTGGCACGTCGTCCTGCCGCAGGCCATGCGGGTGATCATTCCGCCGACCGCCAACCAGTTCATCTCCATGCTCAAGGACTCGTCGCTGATCTCGGTGATGGGGGTGTGGGAAGTGATGTTCCTGGCGCAATCCTACGGCCGCTCCAGCTATCGCTACATGGAGATGCTGACCACCGCGGCAGCGATCTACTGGTTGCTGTCGATCCTGCTCGAGCTGGTGCAGTCGCGACTGGAGCGTCACTTCGGCAAGGCTTACCAGCGTTAGTCGACGCAGCGGCGCGGCCTTGTCTGATCATGTGAGCGGCCGCGCCAACGTTCCTGACAACCTTCAAGAGAGGAACGGCCGGGAAGACAGCTCGAGGCCAAGCACGATGAGCAACAGCAGCAAGCACTGACGAAAGCGCAGGGGGCTGATGCGCATTCTTACGCGTCGACCGGCCCACATGCCGATCAGTGCCGGCACGATCGCCAGCGTGGACATGCCGAGTTGCGCCACTTGAAGGGCGCCATGGGAGAGCAGTCCGATGGCCAGTGCCACCGTGGACACCGTGAAGGACAGGCCCAATGCCTGAACCAATTCCTCGCGATTCATGTTCAATGAGTCGAGATAGGGGACCGCAGGCATCACGAAGACACCTGTCGCCCCTGTAACCACTCCGGTTACCAGGCCGATGATCGTCGATAGCCATGTTTCAACCCGATCCGGCACGCTGAAACGGGGGGCAACGAGTGCGTGGACGGCATACACGATCAGCGCGACACCCAGGCCGAACCCGGACCAGAGGGGGTTGGCTCCCACCAGCAGCGCCGAGCCTCCCACTGTGCCGAGCAGGATGCACAGCATCATCGGCCAGAGCCGGCGCAGCAACTGCGTTATCGAGGGGCCGCAAAACAGTTGCCAGACATTGGTCACGAACGACGGTATGACCAGCATGGCGGCGGCCGCCGCCGGCGGCATCGCCGTGCCGAGCAACCCC